>JBHHUV010000331.1:0-3404 GCA_046754005.1 Phycisphaerae bacterium
GGCCCGCGGTCGAGGCGGAGATCGAAGACCTGCGCGGCAAGATCGAACGGCTGGGCAACGTCAACCTCGATGCAATTCGCGAACAGGACGAACTGGAAGAGCGTCTCACGTTTCTGACGACACAACTCGACGATTTGCGATCGAGCGAAAAGCAGTTGCTCACGCTGATCGAAACGCTCAATCGCGAGTCCGAGCAGCGTTTCCTCGAAACCTTCACGTCCGTTCAGGAGCACTTCGCCAAGCTTTTCAAGAAGCTGTTCGGCGGGGGCAAGGCCGAGATCACGCTGCTCGATCCCAATGATGTGTTGGAATGCGGGATCGAGATCACCGCCCGTCCACCGGGCAAGGAGCCACAGTTTATCAGCCTGCTCAGCGGCGGCGAGAAGACGATGACGGCGATCGCCTTGTTGATGGCCGTCTTTCGAAGCCGGCCGTCTCCATTCGTCCTGCTCGACGAGGTCGATGCCGCGTTGGACGAGGCCAACAACGTTCGCTTCAACCATGTCGTCCGCGAATTCGTCAGTCGGTCGCAGTTCATCATCATCACCCACTCGAAGCGATCGATGAGCTTGGCGGACGTGATGTACGGCGTGACGATGCAGGAGGCGGGAGTCTCCAAGCGGGTCAGCGTTCGCTTCGAGGATGACGCACACAACGAATCGGCCGTGGCCTGATACCGATCCCCCCCTCCCCTCCAGGGTTGGAGGACGAACCGATCAGCGGGGTAGGACGGGTCATCAGACCCATCTGTTGATCGTGCTGAGGACCGATCCGACTATGCCATGTGAAATAGGACGGTGAGATATGACTATGCGAAAAGCCCTATCGAATCATTTGAAAACACGGCCTGTTTTTCTGCTCCTGCCGCTCCTCCTCGCCGCCGGCGGCATGTCAGGTGGAAACTGTATTATCAATGCGTTGCCGGGATTCGTCCCCGGGGGCGTGACCGGTGGGCCGAAGATCCTCGCTCAGGATCACACCCTCGGCGACGCCAACGCAAAAGTCACCGTCGTGGAATACGGCGATTTGCAGTGCCCCTTCTGCGGCGCCTTCGCTCGAAACGAGTGGCCGACCTTGAAAACAACATACGTCGATACCGGAAAAGTTCGCTGGGTCTTTCGCCACTTCCCGCTCTCGCAGCATCCCCGCGCCCGCCCGGCCGCTATCGCCACGGAGTGCGCCGATGATCAGGGGATGTTCTTCGAATTGCACGATCTGATCTTTGCCAACCAGTCCGATCTCTCGGATGCGATGTTCCAGGCCCACGCCGACACCCTCGGCCTCGACCGGACCGCCTTCGATGCCTGCCTGTCCGGCACCTCCAAAGACAATCGCATCGACGACGACGTCACCTCCGGCGGCGTCCTCGGCGTGACTTCCACGCCGACCTTCTTCGTCAATGATGAGCGGGTCGCGGGGTTCATGAACGCCGCACAGTTGGGCGAGATCATCGATCGCAAGCTGAACGCACTCGGCGGGGGATAATGGGATTGCCGGGTGCGATGCCCAGGCGTCCGAGTTTAGCAGGGTGGACCATGATGACCCATCGGTTGAACCTCAAATCAACAGGATGCGCCGGCTGAAGTCGACATGAGAATCCGCGGATATCGTCATGGACCCTGATCTTCCAGAAGCAAGAGAGAGGCGTTGCATCCCTTATTTCGCGAGCTATCATGGCTCGCTCCTCATCGGGAGTGATCTATGCATGTGAACCACGCCTTGGAAGTGCCCGACGTCGACAGCCTGCGCAGGCTCATTCGCGACGTGCCTGACTTCCCCAAGCCCGGGGTCATCTTCAAGGACATCACACCGCTGCTCGCGTCTCCGGCGGGGTTGTCCATGGCCGTCGAATATCTGACTCAGCCCTTTCGGAATCAATCGATCGATGCCGTCGTCGGGGCCGAGAGCCGGGGCTTTATCTTCGGTACCGCCGTGGCCCGCAATCTCTCCGCCGGCTTCGTCCCCATCCGCAAGCCCGGCAAGCTGCCCGGTCAGACGATGAAGGTGGAGTATGAACTGGAATACGGTAACGATTCGCTCGAGATCATCCACGACGCCATCCGCCCACGTGCCCGGGTGCTGTTGATCGACGATCTGCTGGCCACCGGCGGGACGATGTCGGCCTGTTGCCAACTGGTGGAGGAGTTCGACTGCGAGATCGTGGGCGTGGCCTTTCTGATCGAGCTGGGCTTTCTCAACGGCCGGGAGAAGCTCCGGAAGTATCCGATCCATTCGGTGATGTTGATCGAGGGATAATCCCGGGAGATCGCAAAGGGCTTGTTGTGCGCGGATTCCATTACCTGGAACGGGTTCAACAGATGGGTCTAATGACCCATCCTACGCGTGATCCGCGAGGTCTGCCGTTTGACTTGCGCATGCAAAAGGCCGTCCATCCTGGACGGCCTTTCACATGGGTCTTGGGTACATAGGGGTGTTGTGTGTGGCTCGTGGGATGACGTGTCGCCATCCGATTCAGGTCGGTTACGTCTCTGACTGATCCTCGAGCATCTTGCGAAGATAGCCGTTCTCCCGGCGGGTCGCCTCCAGATCAAAGAGCAGATACTTCACGGAGAGTCGGAGATAGTCGAGCGATTCCTGAAGGCTGCTGACCGTCTTCCGCAGCTTGGCGTGGCGCTGCTTGGTCTGCTCGGCGAGGGCCTCGAGCTTGACGCGATCCTCTTCCGGCAGGTTGTCGATTTCCTTCGTCAATTCAGCCAACTTTCGCTGGAATGTGGTTTCATCCATAATTTCCGGCTTCCTTCCCGCCGGCCCCCCGGCGCTGTCAACTCCACGGGATTGATCTTGAACTTCATGGGCATTGCGGCTCACCCGTTGTCGATACAAGGCCTGAAATGCAAATGGCATGCCTGAAAGTTGAGTGGGGGGATTGGATTGTGAATTCTCCCTAACCCATTGATTCATCAATATTTGTGCGAAGGACGTCGGACGTGGATATCGGCAGGATACAGGTGGGTTTGTAACGAGGGGATGCCGGAGAAACACAAACGTGCGGGCGGGTAGGCCGGCTATCGGCCCGGATGTTCAGGATCATGAGAATGGACGGTGATTTTATGGGCCATTGACGGAAAACGACGATCCGGGGGCATGAGGCGGATCGTCCACTCGATTTCGACAATGTCATTTAAGGAATTGGCGATGAATGAGACCTTTCTGAAATATGAGACCCACTGCGGGCTCGATTCCGTCAGGAACAGATCCAAACATCATTGAAGCGTTGTTCCACTGGTCGCCCCCTGTTCGTCACGTCTCACTACCCCCCGCGGCGTTCTTGCGTGACCTGCGGATCAGGAGCACGACGATGACCGCCCCGAGGAGCCAGAAGACGAGACCGCCGACGATGATCCGCAGCATCGTGGCTACGGTGTCGGCGAGGAAGCGGAGGC
>JBHHUV010000332.1:0-3404 GCA_046754005.1 Phycisphaerae bacterium
CAATTTTTTGTTTGCCACCGACTTCAGTCGGCAGTTGGCGCCATCCGCTATTTCTGCAGCCGGCTTCAGCCGGGCTTTCAGAACTCAATCACGGCGAACGATCCCAACAGCCCCGTTCACGGGGCTTCCCCGCCGAAGGCGGGCTTCAGGCCGGCCCCTTGGGGCCGGTGTTCAACGCCCCACCCATGAATTCAGCCCGTTTCAACGGGCTTCCTGATAGGAGGCAACCCGTAACTCGTTACTGGCATGGCTCCAAACAACACCTGCCGAATGTGACATGCACCCATCGAACGCAGTCTGTAGTCGGGGCCAAGCGGAAAAATCTGTCGCAACCTCAACCGGTGATCATCGTGCCGATCTTCCGGCCCATCACCGTCTTCCTCATGTTGCCGGGCTGCATCAGGTTGAACACGATGATCGGAACCGAGTGTTGCTGGCACAGGTCGATCGCCGACACATCCATCACCCGCAGCCGATCGTCGATCACCTCATTATAGCTCAGGGCCGAGAGAAATTTCGCCCGCTTGTCCTTCACGGGATCGGCGGAATAGACCCCATCCACCTTGGTCGCCTTCATGAGGATGTCCGCATTGATCTCGACGGACGCCAGCGCCGCCGCCGTGTCGGTCGTGACAAATGGCCGACCGGTACCCGCCGCGAGAATCACCACCCGACCCTTCTCCACATGGCGAATGCACCGCCGCTGAATGAAACTCTCGCAGGCGGTCTGTATATCAATCGCCGACTGCACGCGCGTGGGTTGCCCCAGGGCCTCCAGGGCATCCTGAAGCGCGAGGGCATTGATCACCGTCGCCAGCATCCCCATGTAGTGGGCCGTGACCTCTCGAATCCCGGATTGCGAGGCCACCGTCGAGCCGCGAATAAAGTTCCCTCCACCCACAACCACGGCCACCTCGACACCGAGCTTGCGAACGGACATCACCTCCTCCGCGATGCGACGAACCGAATCCCCGTCGATGCCCGTGGCGCCCGGTCGGCCAAACCCCTCGCCGGAAATCTTCAAGACGATACGACCATAGCGGGTGCCACGCCTGCGGCCGGATGTTTTCTTTTTCTTCTTTGTGGTTGCCATGAATCGTTACCGTGTCTGTCGTCTCGACGAAGCGGGGGCGATTGGCTCCAATCGGCCCCCGTTGAAGAACAGGCCTCCGCGCATAAAAAAAGCCGCGACTCGCGGCTATTAAAGAAAAAAACTAGTCCATCACACCCACTTCGTATTTGATGAACGCCGTGATTGAAAAACCATTCTCTTTCGAGAAGGCGCCAACGGTCTTTTTGTCATCCATGACAAACGGTTGCTCAACCAGAACCCGCTCGCCGAACCACTTGTTCATCTTGCCATCCACGATCTTCTCGACGATCGCGTCCGGCTTGCCCTTCGCCTCCTCCCGTGCCTTCTCACGCGCCTCGGTGACCAGCTTCCCATCGACATCCTCGCGAACCAATCCAAGAATGACCGGCGTCGAGGCAATGTGCATGCAGATCTGTCGTCCCGCGTCCCCCGGTGATCCGTCGCAGGCGATAGCGGCGGCAACTCGGCCGTTATGATGCACATAGCCGGCCCCGAAGCCCTCCAATCGCTTCATTCTGCTGACTTGCAGATTCTCCTTGATCCGTCCAAACGCATCGACGAGACATTCCTGAACACTTTTTCCATCGGCCATCCGCGATGCCAGGTAGGCCTCCACATCCACGATTCCGCTCGATGACACATGGGCCGCCAATTGATCCGCGAGAGAGGCGAAATCGGTGTTAGTCGCCACAAAATCCGTCTCGCAGCGAAGCTCCAGAAGCGCCGCGCCCCTATCATCGGCATGAACGCCGATCCGCCCGTTCGCGGTCTCGCGCGCTGCCCGCTCGCTCATCTTGTCGGCGAACTTCTTGCGAAGAATGTCCTTCGCCCGGGTCGTGTCGCCTTCGGCTTCAACAAGTGCCTTCTTGCAGTCCATCATCGCCAGGCCGGTCGCGGATCGCAGGGCCTGGACTTCCTTGGCCGAAATCGCCGTCATAAAAGGGGTCTCCTCAAGGGGGTACGATATTTCGTCGAGCTTTTCAGTGGACGCGTCCGTGGAGAATCCGGCGACGAAATAAGCGACGTTTACTGGATGTCATCTCTGCATCAGAAAATGTGGAATCCCGATTGTCATTCTGCAACCGGCTGATGCTCCATCAAGACGCTGCGATCAGGAAACTCCGTCGGATACTTCCGGAGCCGGTGATACGCTCTTATCGCCGGTGGAAGAAGCAACCTCATCAGGAGCCGATGCCCCGGTCAGGGCCTCAACCGGTTTGTCCTGAGACGGCTCGGAAGATTCGCTGTCTGCCTGTTGAGCGGCCAGGGCCGATGTGGTCATCCGTTTGGAACGCCGGGCATGGCCCGGCCCACCGGGCGTCTTCTCCTGGGTGGCGGCAACCGCCGCTCGACCCCGCTTGCCCTCTTCGATCGAGCCGGTCAACTGCGTCATGATCAGATCCACCGCCCGCATCGCGTCATCGTTGCCGGGAATGATAATGTCGGCGCCGTCCGGATCGCTGTCCGTATCCACCAGGCAAACCGTGGGGATGCCCAGTTTTCGAGCCTCTTTCACGGCGATATGTTCGCGACGAACGTCGATAATAACCAGGGCGCCCGGCAACCGGGTCATCTTGCGGATGCCTTCGAGGTTCCTGGATATCTTCTTTCGCTCACGGGCCGCCTGAGATTTGGCCTTCTTGCTGTATTCATTAATCTTCCCGCTGCGCTCCAGCTCTTCGAGATATTCCAGCCGCGTCAATCGGGAACGAATCGTTTTGAAATTGGTCAGTGTGCCGCCCAGCCACCGCTCGCTCACGTGGTGCATGCCCACGCGCTCAGTCTGCTTTACCACGATGTCCTTCGCTTGTCGCTTGGTGCCGACAATCAGAACGTCCTGCCCTTGAGCCACAATGGCCGACAGAAACTTTTTCGCTCGAAGCAAACCCTTTACGGTCTGGCGAATGTCGATGATGTGGATCGAATTCCGCTTGCCGAAGAGATAGGGACTCATTTTGGGATTCCACCGACTCGCGCGATGACCAAAATGAATGCCCGCATCAATCAACTCGCGGACCAACTCCGACGCCAAAAGTCACCTCCTGACTTATCTACTGAAATAACCCTGATTTACGTAATCTACGCCTGAACCCCTCAGGATAGAGGCTATGCCCACTTTCGTCAACCCCCACCCCACCCCCGCGAAAAGCCTGAGCCTCCATGACACATGAGGCGGCGGCCCGACAGCCCTGACGGCATCTGGAGTTTCGTAGGGTGGGCATTGCTCACCATCCACCTGGCCCGCTCAGGCATCCCGCCCCGAAGGGTGGGCCCCGCCCACCATTTTTCCAGGTCACGCGATCATTCCGCT
>JBHHUV010000333.1:0-3401 GCA_046754005.1 Phycisphaerae bacterium
CAGACTGTGACATAGTCGTCGATGCTGCCGCCGGCGACATTGACGAAGACGGGCGTGCCCAGCCGGGCGGCGACGGGCAGTTTTTCCTTCATGAATGCGTCGAGACCGACGTTGGCCAGGCCGATGGCGTTGAGCAGACCGGCGGGTGTTTCGACGACGCGCTCGGGAGGGTTGCCCTTTCGGGGGTGGCGGGTGACGCTCTTGGTGGTGAAGCCGCCGAGTCGGGCGAGATCCAGGTAGGGGGCGTATTCCTCGCCATAGCCGCAGGTTCCGGAGGCGGTGAGGACGGGGTTTTTGAGTGTGAGTGGGCCGATTGGTACGGACAGTTCGGGTTTGGACATGGATAGGATTTCCTGAGGGGTCACGATGGAATGCGAGGGCTCGTCTGTCAAGGGGGGAGGGAGCGGGGTAGAATAGCGGAGTCCATGATACTCTACGCGGGTTATATTCGGAGCCCCGGCGTGTCGGGTTATTCTCCACCCTTTCTATTGAGACCAAGGATGGGGCACCCATGTTGGTCCGCACGATCAACAGATGGGTCAGATGACCCATCCTACACCTGCTGAAGGGAGGGTTTATCCTCATGTCGCAACGAACGATGGAAGCACACTATCGGCCGAACTGGGAGCTGACGCAGGCGCATGGTCTGATTGGATACAATTGCGGGTATGCCGAGCGACCGGGTTGTGAATCGTTTGATCGGCACCAGCAATCTCTGGTCTGGCGGCTTCTGGGAGATACGCCGATCGATGCGACTTCGACCGTGCTGGACGTGGGTTGCGGGATCGGGGGGCCGTCGGGTTGGTTGTATGAACGCTATGGGCCGAAGCGTCTGATCGGTCTGGAGTATTTGGGATCGAGCGTTGAGGCGGCCGAATCGCGTTGGAAGGGTCGGGGGTCGCGGCCGCACTTTGTACAGGGGGACGCACACAGAATCCCGCTGGGCGATGGCACGGTGGATGTGATATTCAACCTGGAATCGGCGTTGCACTACGCCGAAAAGGATGCCTTCATCGCCGAGTGCCGGCGGGTGCTGCGGCCGGGTGGATCGTTGTGCCTGGGGGATATCACGACGAATCGACAATTGCTCTTCGCGCCGGTGCAGTGGTTGAACAAGCTGCCGAGCCAGTTTAATTCGAATGTCTATTTGTGGTCCGCGGTCGATTACAAGGCGGCCTTTCGGAAGCATGGATTTGAGGTGTTGCGGCACGAGGAGGCCTCGCGACCGATCGCCGATTCGTTGTCGGACGGGCTGGAGTCGATCCGGCAGCGGGGCTGGCGCGGTTCGAAGGGATTTCGCGGGCGCGTGGCGTTTCTGGGGATGTTGGCGATGCTGCTCCGCCGCCGGCTGCTCCGATACGACCTGTTTCGGGCGAAGGCAATCGACGAATAGACTGTTTCGGAGTGCGGCATCTGCGAGCCCGACACGGTTCAGGGGTGCCTCTCCCGTCCCGGTCCGTCTGCCTCGTCGGGCGTCCGGACCGTTCCGCGACGATGCGTGCGATCTTTTCGGATGCGGATTTCACGCCACTCCCACGGCCGCGCCTGAGGGTGCAACAGGCTGAGCCCAGGCGCGTTGTGCTGCTCGAGAATCTCGATTTTTCCCGTCGCGTTGCTGATCCGGGCGATGGTCTGATTCACCCCTACATATTGGTACACCGAGCTGGTGAAGGGACTATTCTGCTGCGCTCTCAGGTCTTGGGTACTCCATAGAATCATGACCGCCACGGCCGCGAAGACGAGGACGCCTACGACACCGCCATGCATTTTTTTCATTTTGATCATCTCCTATTTACGGGTCTTCCAACAACCCAACAAGGGCCGCCCGATAAATCATACTTCAGCCGAACCGTGCGGTCGCATGTATTTTCGGAAGCGAATTGTAAATTCGGATTGCACGCCGATCGTGTTGCATCGGGGAGCCTGCAAATGAGACGCTGAATTGTAAAAAGCGTGTAAACCGGGATTCGCGGACGCAGCCGGATAACTCACCCGAAGTTGGATAGTGGCCGATGCACATCCGTATCCATCCCGTTTGAAGGTGATTCGGAGTCGATTTGTGGACGTTCGGCCGATTGTATTTGAGATCCTGCGTGAGATGCCCGGCGAGGCGGCCGATCTGGCGCTGGTGGACGGGTTGCTGGAGGTTTCCCCCGAATCTCAATCGGACGTGATCCATGTCTTGTTGGATCGGAACAACGATTCGGGGCTGAAACATCTCCCACCAGTGTTTTTCAAGCTGACTCCTTCGGCACAGGGTCTGATCATCTCCAATACGTCGCGCCTGTTCGGAGCGATGCGGGCCTGCATGCGGAACAGCAGCAGCCAGACGCGACAGTGTACCCTGGACATCATCCGGCGCAGCGGGAATCCGAGGCTGGCCTATCTGGCTGCTCATGCGATCCACGACGGGTCGCCGAAGATTCGAGCAAGCGCGGCGGCGACGCTTCTCTCGCTGACGCAGCACCATTGCGAGACGCGCAGGAGCACGCTGAAGTCGCTGGGAGAGGCGATCGATGGTGATACGCGTCTCAATTTTACAGTGAGCAAGACGCTGGAACTTCTGGGAGACGAGCGTCGGTATCTCGTCACGAGTCTGCGAGAGGCATTGAACCACTACGAAAGCCACTACAGGCCGGAAGTGCTTGAAGCGTCGATGCTGCTCGCGGACGAACTCGAGTCCAGCCTCTTCGAGCAGAGCACCGTGAAACGTGGGAAGCTGACGCATGCGATGATCGAAGTCGTGACGGACTGGCTATCGCCACGCTATGTTCCATTCTTGTATGTGGCGATGGCCTGTCCTGAATTGCGTCGCCGGATCGTGCCGAGGATATCGAACTGCCGGGACGCGGCGTTTTTCATCGAATTCATACGCTGGCATTGGCTGGCCCGAGATCCCGCGATCCGGAAACATCTCGTTTCGATCCGCAGCATCGCATGGCTGAACGACGGATTCGAGGCGATTTTCAATCTTCCGGCCGATGTGGCATCCATGGCGCCTACCTGGATTCTGTCGTTGGGGCTTCCGGGCAACCAGAAGGTGTCGTTGCTGATGCACCTGTTGGTGGTGGACAATGGGCGAGCCAACCGCGCGGCGGCCTGGGCTCTGGTCGACATCAAGACCCCGGCGAGCACCGTGGCCCTTGAAAGCCTGCTGGACCATGAAGAGAGTTCGGTTCACCTGATCGTCAAACGAGAACTGGAACATCGCCGACAAACAGGCCAGCATCCCAGACAGAAGAAAACGGTGAAGGGGCGTCCGCAGGAATGGGTGAACCTGTTGGACCGGGCGGATATCACGGAGGATTTCGACGATTTCTGGCAGCACTTCGAACACATCCACCCGGCCCCCCCTCGTGAACGGCGATCGCGATCAGCTGCATCGCGTGCTGGTCAACCTG
>JBHHUV010000334.1:0-3395 GCA_046754005.1 Phycisphaerae bacterium
GATTTCGGATCGGGCGCGGGGGCGATTCTCGAGCACGGCGGTGTCGGCGGCGTATGGGGAGATCTTTCGCGAGGGGGTCGGAGATGAATAGCGAATCACGATTAGCGAATAGCGAAAGTGGGAATCGGGAGATGGGTTGAATCGTGTGTGGAATCACCGGATTCTTGCTGGATGAGATCGATCCCGGAGCAGCCGATCGGCTGACCGTGATGACGCAGTGTCTGTATCATCGCGGGCCGGATGACGGCGGCGCGGTGGTCTTCGGCATGAACGGCGATCCGGTCGTTCGGCGGACGCTGGGGAAGCCCGAATCGGCCGTCGACTGGAGCTATGTACCCGTCAAGATCGGGCTGGGTGCCCGCCGGCTGGCGGTGGTGGATATGTCCGAGGCCGGGCATCAGCCCATGACCGGCCCGGAAAGTCGCGTCTGGCTGGTTTTCAACGGTGAGATTTACAACCATACTGCCCTGCGGGAAGACCTGCGGGCACGGGGGATGGCGTTTGTAGGCCAAAGCGATACGGAGGTTTTCCTAGCGGCCTACCGGGCCTGGGGGTGCGACTGCTTTGATCGTCTTGAGGGGATGTGGGCGGCGGCGATCGTGGACTGGGCAGCGGGAAAGATGATCCTCTCCCGCGATCGGCTCGGAATCAAGCCGCTCTATCTCTCCCGGTTCGACGGTGGCACGGCCTTCGCGTCCGAGATCAAGTCGCTGTTGACGCTGCCCGGTGTGCGGCGCGGGGTGAACGAGACCCGGCTGCGAGACTTTCTCTGCGACGGGCGAGTGGATCAGACCGACGACACGCTGTTCGAGGGCATCTGGTCCGCGCCGGCGGGGTGTTGGATCGAGTTGGACCTTCGGACAAAGGGGGCGATGCACGCCGGCGGCGCGGTGCGGCGATATTGGCAGCCGGGCTTCGATTGGTCAGATAATCCGGACGTGTCGGATTGGATCGTCAAGGAACTGACCCAATCAGTCACCGGACATCTCATGGGCGATGTGCCGATCGGTTCGTGTCTATCCGGGGGGATCGACAGTTCGTCAATCGTCGCGTTGATCCATCGGATGCAGGCTGAGGAAGCAGATGCCGCAACGAACCTGACTCAGCACACCTTCACCGCCGTGCTGCCCGGCCACGCCCTGGACGAATCCAACCACGCCAAGCAAGTCATTGAGGCGTGCGCAGGCCTGGAATCGCATCGCGTCGAGCCGACGGCGGAGCGTCTGGTCGAGCAGATGGCGTCGCTGATGTGGCATCAGGAACAGCCGTTCGGTTCGCCGTCGATCTATATGCAATGGGAAGTCATGCGCCTCGCCCAAGAGACGGGGGTGACCGTTCTGCTCGACGGTCAGGGCGGCGACGAGTTGTTTTGCGGCTATGAAGGAATGATCCCCGCCTACCTTGCGCACCTGCTGAGGCGAGGTTGTTTACCCTCGCTGTGGCGGGAGTATCGGGCGGCGAAGCGGGGGCATTTCAGGGATGGTGGTCTATTGAAGCACGTCGTTGCAGCGATGCTGCCGGTGCAGACACGCGACCGGCTGAGGCTGCGCGGGCAGGCACGACGAATGCCTTGGTTGGCGGGTGATCTCTTTTCGCCCGAGCCGTCGCGGGGGATGTGCGAGGCACTGGACCTGACGACCGCAGCGCCGCCTGCGTGCCTGACGGATGGATCGGCGCTGACGCGGCGGTTCTGGTCGGTGCTACTGCGGGAAAGTCTTCCTTCGCTGTTGCGATTCGAGGATCGCAACTCGATGGCCTTTTCGATCGAGACGCGGGTTCCGTTTCTGGCGCGACCGCTGGTCGAACGGGCGATGCGGATGCCGGTGAAGATGAAGATCAGGGATGGGGTGCTCAAGTGGGTGCTGCGCGAGTCAATGCAGGTATTTGTGCCCGACGCGATTCTGGATCGGCGCGACAAGATCGGCTTCAGCGCCCCCCTCGCGGATTGGATGCGCGGTGGGCTGAACGATTGGTGGCGGGAGGCGCTCACGTCGCAGAGCTTTCTGGATCGGGGGTGCTTTCAGCCCAAGGGAGTGTTGCAATTGATTCGCCGATTCGACGCGGGTGAATCGGATCTGGCGGGTGACATCTGGAGGCTGGCGATCGTCGAGCAGTGGGCACGGCAGTTCTTGGACGGGTGAAACGGGCTGCTCTTGGGATTGATGGGTGGCATGGTCAAGTGTGATTCGCTTGCTCGAATGAGCAAGCGAATCACACTTGGTCATGCGAGTCACTCCCGGCGAGTCAAGCCTTCGAAACACCACTGCCAAGACACAATCCTGTCAGGATCGTGCCTTGACAGTGCCACCCACCGATTCCTGGCGGGCGCGGCTCCGATTAGACGGTTCCCGCGTGGGTGGGTCATGCTCTATAATGTTCCCCCTTATGAAATGGTTTGGGATGAGGATTCAATCACCATGACAGCATCACAAACGACACACGAGACCATCCCCATTCGCGTCGGCCATTCACCGGACCCGGACGACGCCTTCATGTTCTATGCCCTCGCCCGAGAGTGTATCACCACCGGTCTCTATCGGTTCACACACGAGATGGCCGACATCGAGTCCCTGAATCGCCGAGCCCTGAGCGGCGAACTCGAGGTGACCGCGATCTCCATCCACGCCTATCCGTACCTGCGGGATCGCTATTCTCTGCTCTCCTGCGGGTGCAGCATGGGGGATGGCTACGGTCCGATGGTCATCGCCCGCGAGCCGATGGGGATCGACGATCTTTGCGGAAAGCGCATCGCCATTCCCGGCGAGCGAACCACGGCGTTTCTGGCACTGAATCTCTGTCTGGGCCAAGGCGCGTTTGAACACAGTGTCGTCATGTTCGACGAGATCCCGGATGCCGTCGCCCGAGGCGATTTTGATGCGGGCCTGATTATTCACGAGGCCCAGCTTACCTACGAGCGACTGGGGCTGCACAAGATCGTCGATATGGCCGAATGGTGGGGGCAGCGTACGGGTCTGCCGCTGCCACTGGGGGGGAATGTGATCCGACGCGATCTGGGCCCCGCACGCATGAACGAAGTCGCCGCCCTGCTGAAGGCCGCCATCGAATACGCACTCGACCATCGATCCGATGCCATCGCGTATGCCCTCCAATTCGGCCGCGGGCTGGATACCGATCTGACCGACCGGTTCGTGGAGATGTATGTGAACCAGTGGACGCTGGACTACGGCGAGCGGGGTCGCGAGGCGGTGCGGCGTCTGCTTTCGGAGGCGCATGCGGCGGGGCTGGTACCCGATGCGGGCGAGATCGAGTTTGTCGGCTGATGATGGTGTGGGTAACAGTCAAGAAGTCAAAACTTTCCAATGGATTGGTGGAATGAGCTTCGGCATGCTTACCCGACCCAAAAGGCCGGGTCGTGTAAGCATGGCACCCGGCAC
>JBHHUV010000335.1:0-3388 GCA_046754005.1 Phycisphaerae bacterium
CAAAGAGGATGATGGAGGCCGGCGCGAAGAGCTTGATAATACGCTGTTCGGTGGAATAAAGACCGGCGGCGACGAATTTCCAGAGTTGATAAAGAATCCACGGTGCGGCGAAGAGGATGCCGAACTTGAGGGCGATCTTGAAGTACTCCATGAAGGATTCGATCGGATTGAGCTGAACCATCCGCGGGTCGAAGCCCAACTCCTCCATGGCCACCTTGTAGGGCGCCGTCAGAAAGCTGTTGATGGTTTCCCCGAAGTAGTAGCAGAGGCAGGTGGACACGACGAGGCCGTAGAGCGACCAGATGACACGCTTGCGAAGCTCTTCAAGATGATCGCCGAACGACATCCGCAACGTTTCGGCGGTCTCGTCAGGCTCCGTGTTCCGGCTCGTAGGCATGGTCTGGACGTCTCTCCTCCGTGACAACTAGCGATCCCGCACAGTGAACCGCAAACCAGGGACCGCGGCAACCATAGACCGGCGGAACAGTTCGAGAACGCGAGAATAGATCAGGAATCCCTGATATATAAGCCAACCCTTTGTATTCTAGCATGATCATCCACACGTGGTCGATTCACAATTGGAGCAGCAATCGGGGTTTCCCAAGGCTGTGAAATATCATGATGAGGGAACGAGCAAGTGGCGGTCAGGCCCGATAAAGTCGCTATAATGCAGCCCGTTGCGGGTGAATAAAACGTGGCGCAGTGAATCTCGACACAATGCGGTCAAATCATGGACTCCATGAATGTGATCAGCTATCATCACTGGCACGGTTATTGATGAGGGTATCAGGGCTGCTACTGGGTTACCGATAATAACCTCCGAGGGGGGAGGGGATGTCCCGTACCATGATGAATCGAAGGAAGCGAATTGCGCCAATCGTTCGGCGACTCATATTGTGCGCACTCTCCCTGATGATTATCGGTGCCCTGACGCTGGAACTATCCGGCTGCGGATGGGACATCACAACTGTTTTCCCCAAACCCGCGGCGAGCCGTTTCGAGGATCCGGCGACCTGTGGAGCCTGCCACCCGACACACTTCAAGGAATGGCAAGGCTCGATCATGCACTATGCCGCCATCAGCCCGGTCTTCAACGCCTTTGAATTGACGGTACGCAAACTGACCGACGGGGCCTTCGCACCCAACGGCAGCACGCCCAACTTCTGCATTCAGTGCCACTCCCCCACCGGCACGTTCGACGACGAATTGCCGGACTTCATCGATGATCAAAACGCCATGGCTGCCATCCGCAGCCTCTCCCCGGTGAATCAACAGGGGCTGAGCTGCGACTTCTGTCACACGGTCAGAGGTCCCGATCTCGATAATAGTCTCCTTCAAGACGGCATCGCCAATCGTTCCGTGCTCTTCGGGCCAAGCGATATGAAGTACGGCCCGATCGACGCCCCCACCGAGAGTGCCTACCACACATCGACCGGCTCGGACTATCTTCGCTCGCCGGAGTTCTGTGGGAGCTGTCACGATGTTCGCATTCCGGTGCCCGATCCGGTCACGGGTGAACCGTTTCAGCGGCTCGAAAACCTGTTCACCGAATGGAAGACCGGCCCCTATAACTCCGTGAACAACCCGTTCGGCAAAATCATCCGCTGCCAGGATTGCCACATGTCCCTTTATCCGATGGAAGATCCCGGTGTCTTTCCGAAGATGGTGGTTGGAGTCGGTATCGACGCGACAGTGCGGTCACACGCGATCCACGCCTTCACCGCAGTGTCGATTCCGTTTATCGACGATCCGAGATTTCCAAATGGGGATACCAACGCGGTCGATTCGTTCGGATTTCCGCGCGGTCAAGAGCAGCGAAGGCGCCAGATGCTCAGGGCCGCCTGCACTCTGACGCTGGTGGGCACACCCGGCAACATCGCGCCCGGCGCGAGTGTGATTCCGATCAAGGTTGTCGTCACCAACGTCGGGGCCGGTCACAGGGTACCGTCGGGCTTTTCGCAGGAACGGCAGGTCTGGGTCGAACTGACTGTCCGCGACGACGCGGGGCTAATCTACGAATCCGGGTATCTCCACGACAAGGCCCACCCGGAGACCGGCGAGATGACGCCGGACGGACGCCTGCACGATGAGGATCTCGAGGATCGCCACTTCACGGTGGATATCGACACGCTCGACACACACTTTGAGCACGGCCCGGACCACAATCAGCGTCCGGCGGTGAACCTCGGGATCATGAACTTCCAGAACGAGTTTCAGAGGATTCATCCGGACGGCTCACGCGAGCCGGTCATCAACCCGTTGCTGGCGGATCACATGAACAACAGTCATTCGCTCGACATGCTGGCGCCAAAGATTGTGCCTTACGACATACCGGTCCCGGCCCGGGGAATCGTCGGAGATATTCAAGTCCGCGTCCGACTTCGCTATCGAGCGTTCCCGCCGGAATTCCTCCGAGTGCTCGCGATTCGTGAACCCCAACTGGTCAGCGAAGAAACGGTCGATATGAATACGATTGTAGACATGGCCGAAGCAGCAACAACGATCACCGTTCCTTGACGATACGGATGATTGATATCAAGACGGTAGGATGGGTCATCAGACCCATCTGTTGATCGTATCGATCCATAATGGCACACATGCCCCATCCTTTCTCAATGAAACGGGTGGGGAATCGAGAACCCATTCGCTATTCACCATTCGCTATTCGCTATTCACTCCCCCCCTCCAGGTGTTCAAGTATCAGATGGATCACCATCAGGTGCATTTCCTGGATATGGGCTGACTCGGGTGCGTCGGTCGTGAAAGCCATGTCACAGAATGCCTCCGCCGCGCTGCCGGGCAGACCCAGCAGACCGATCGTGACAAGACCAGACGCGCGGCCCTGCTCGAGTGCTCGGACGATGTTGAGGCTGCGGCCGCTGGTCGTCAGCGCAACCAGCACATCCCCGGCCGCGCCCAAGCCGAGAACCTGACGGGCAAAGACCTCCTCGTATCCGAAGTCGTTGGAGATGCACGTGATCGCCGTCGGGTCCGACGCAAGGCAGACCGCCGCCAAGGGATTCCGTTCTCGTGAGAATCGTCCCATCATCTCTTCGGAGAGGTGGAGGGCCTCGGCAGCCGATCCCCCGTTCCCACAGGTCAATACCTTGCGGCCCGAGGACAGGGCCATCTCGATCGTCGTCGCGATGCGATCGACAATATCTGCCGAGACAGTCATGCCTTGCAAAGAGGCGATGTGTCGCGCGATCGAGCGTTCAATAGGTGTCTGCTCCGGCATCATATCTCCTATCATCCCCCACTATGGCAGCGGGGTATCTTGGACACTCCATGGATTCCAGTCAATTCCCCACACGTTTACGGGTAGAGGTTCCCGGTCCATGACACATCAGGCGGTGGACCGACAGCCGTCCCGGCATCCGGAGCACGA
>JBHHUV010000336.1:0-3374 GCA_046754005.1 Phycisphaerae bacterium
AATCACAAATGTCCTTTTATTTAAGTACCGAAGATACCCGTATCGCTTCTTCATGTCAACGTAATGTATTTCATAATATGAGAGTGTCCGATATCAAAACGGCGTATGAGGCACGATCGCGGGTGAGGTCCGTTAAGAGAGGCCGAAGACCCATATTGTCATTCGGTGCGCATCGAGCCATCGTTCACGAGCCAGGAAGCGGAATAATTCCGGTCGTCAGGATTACCGGACGGTATGAGGCGCGATGAATCCGTTGTATTGAGGGGAAGGACGTCAGAAAAGGACACGATCCATCGGCGGAGCCCCGGGAGAAATCGAGAAACGAAGTTCTACGGCCCGAGCGCAAGGCTCATGAGCGAGCCGAAGGCCAGGAGGAGGATGAAACCTCCAATAAGACAGAGTGACACGATCGCCGGCCAACGCGGTCGTGCGTTGCGAGCCAATGCCACGATTGCCAATCCGCCTCCGAGCACGGGCAGGAAGCAGGCGCCGAAGAATGCGAGATTGTTCAGCCCGGGGCGGTTTTCGAGTTCTTCCTTGACGAATGTCTGGATTTCATCCATGTCGGTCATCGGACCATGCTCATTGACGAGGATCATGAACGCAATCCCCCACCCGAGGAAGCACAACACGGCGATGACCATCAGGGCGAGGGCGAACCAGCCCAGCCTGTCCGCGGGAGCGGTCGGGGCGGGAGTCGTTTCGACGGACGGACGCGCCGCCTGTAACCGAGCCGTGGCCACCGGCACGTCGTGGGTGATCGTCGTGTCGGTGGCAGCGGGAACCCGTCCGATCTGTCGGCAATAGGGGCAGGTGGCCATTTGTTCGGCGGCCTCGTCGTCCACTTCGACGGGCTGGCCGCAATGTGTGCAACGAAACTGGATGGGCATGATCGGTCGATCCTTGGCTGGGATTCCTTCAATCCAGAGCCGCTACCGGACTGTATCCGATTCGACTCAATTCCAACAGGCGATCCCTGCGCCATTGTATCAGGAGTTCCTTTGTTTGGGCATGGCATCCGACTATTTCCCGAGGGGCCTCCCCGTGTATGATGTCGCCGTATATGGACTTTCAAAGGCCCGGCACCGTTCGTATCACCTGCCTTCCCGGACTGGCGCCCTATCTTCAGGCCGAGGTTTCGGATCGTGGCTACGCCGTCGATGCCGTAGAAAAGACATTCATCGAAATCACGGCGACTTTGGATGACACCATGCGGCTGAATCTTCAGCTTCGCACCGCGCTGGCCGTGCTCTGGCTCATCCATGCGTTCGATTGTCATACACCGGACGTGCTCTACGAGACTGTGTTTGAATTGCCATGGGAAGATATGCTCTCGCCCGACGGCTATCTCTGTGTCGTCGCCCGTGTGACGCATCCCACGATCGATAACGCGATGTTTGCGGGGCTGAAGGTGAAGGACGCGGTCGTGGATCGACTTCAGGGGATACACGGCCAACGACCCGATTCCGGACCGGAGCGCGATCGCTTTGTGCTGAATCTGATCTGGCGGGGTGAGACCGCCCGGCTGTTTCTGAACACGACGGGTCGAAAGTTGTCCGATCGCAACTACCGAAAAATCCCACACACCGCACCGATGCAGGAAACCCTCGCCTCCGGCGTCCTGCTCGCCACGGGTTATACCGGCCGGGAGCCGCTGGTGAATCCGATGTGCGGCAGCGGGACGCTGGCCATCGAGGCCGCGCTGATCGCCACGGGCCGGGCACCGGGGCTGATCCGGGATCAATACGGCTTTATGCATACACTGGGATTTGATCTGGATGCGTGGCAAACGTTTCGCCATGAAGCGAGAAAGGGTGGAAACAAATTTGCACCCGCGCCGATCATCGCGACCGACCGGGATGCGCGGGCGGTCGAGGCCGCACGGAGAAATGCCCAGACCGCCGGTGTCGACCATCTGATCATGTTCGAGGTCTGTGATTTTCTCGAGACACCCATCCCCGAGGGTCCGGGGATCGTGATCCTCAATCCGGAATACGGCATGCGCGTGGGGGAGATCGCGGCGTTGGAAAAAACCTACGCCGGGATCGGGGATTTCTTCAAGCAGCGATGCGCCGGATACACAGGGTATGTCTTCACGGGCAATCTCGAATTGGCGAAGAAGGTCGGCCTGCGGGCGAGCCGACGGATGATTTTCTGGAATGCGAAGATTGAATGCCGACTACTCAAGTACGAGCTCTATGCGGGCAGGCGGGAATGAAACTTGATAAATGCCGAAGCGTTGAAAAAAACAACGACGACGATAACGACAACAAAAACAACGACAACAACGCACCGGCGGGACGCCGATGCTCCCCATTGTTCTAGTGACTCTGGTACGATAGGCGAATATCGGCAAAGCGCTAGATTCCGCTGCCGTGGATGTGTTCAAAAATGACGGGCCGAAACTCGCTCACGGTATTGTCGGTCAGTGAGTAGGTATCCATCCGCAGGAGCGGCGGCGAGTAGATGTGCAGCGTGATCAAATCGGTTCCAGCCGGCTGAAGGTTGGAGACCTGATGGATATTGCTGTCCTGAGTCGCCGTGACCTGACCGGCGGTGAGATCGCTCGTTGAAGTGGGTCTCAACAGGCCGCAGGGGCTCGGCTCGAAGAGGGTCTCGGTCGCTACTCCGCTGAGAACACGGACACCGCAGGTCGAGCCCGCGTGATTGTGGATCGGGCTGCGCTGTCCACTTCGCCAGCAGAGAACCAGCAGGTGATAGAACGGACCGGAGCGCATCAGGTTGCGCCGGTAGTGTTCTTCGGAGAAATGTGCGAATTCGGCGACATCGTTGGCGCAGACGTCCAATGCGGTCAGGTGTGCGGCCAGATCCTCAATCGTCGCCCGGACGGTCAGGCCGTCCAGATAGTCCGTCAGCGTCTTTATTCCCGCGTTACTTTCCGTGGCTTTTATTGTCATGGGATATGCCCTTTATCGTGACCCTGTTCTCTCGCCGGGGGCATCTTGGGTGATCGACCGGGACGGGGCAAGAGAAAAATCGAGAAGACATGCGCGCCGGAGAGCATCGGCGTCCCGCCGACTGTGTTCGATAGCAAAACGGTCGGGTGGCATGCCCAAGCCTCCGGGCGCGGGCATGGCGTGTGACGGGTGCATACTTGCACGCCCCATCAACCGGCTGGAAAGCATTGTGTCCGCACAGCGGACCCTACGGTGTGTCTGTGTTCTGCGAGGAAACGCTGGGTCGCTTGAAGGGGCGGGGCCAGAATTTGAATTTTGCGGGCTGGGTGGTGGGGGTTCTCGGTCGGATGTCGGCGAATAGGCTCTCGGCGGCCTTGTCGTAGACAATACGGCCGTTGACGGCGGCACCATAGACCATGGGATGGAGATGGCGGAACAGACCGGAAAAGGCCACTG
>JBHHUV010000337.1:0-3348 GCA_046754005.1 Phycisphaerae bacterium
ACCGCACTCTCGTGCATGCTTACCCACCCCGATGAGGCCGGGGTGTGTAAGCATGGCACCCGGCATGATCAACAGATGGGTCTATGACCCATCCTACTGTCACTCCATTTGCTATTTGTTACTCCCCATCAGCCCGAATAGTGCGGCCGTGGATCGCATGCCCGCTTCGAAGTCGTGGACGTGGAGGAACTCGTTCGGCGAGTGGGCGTTGCAGTTCGGCTGGCAGTAGCCCAGCATCAGGCTGTCGGCTCCGAGGATCGACTTGAACATCGGCAGGATCGGCAAGCTTCCCCCCTCCCGGATCAGGACCGGCTCTTTGCCGAAGCCGATCGCGATCGCCCGGCGGGCAGCGGCCATACCCGGTGAGGACAAGTCCGCCAGATACGGATCGCAGCAGGCGTGATCCTTGACCTCCACGGTCACTGTGTCGGGCACGCGCGATCGTACCGTCTCCTCGAAGCGTCGCCCGATCTCCTCGGCCTGCTGGTCGGGCACGAGCCGCATCGAGATTTTCGCGCCGACAAACGATGGGATGATCGTGCTCGCTCCCTCCTTCATGTAGCCGCCGAAGATTCCGTTCACATCCAGCGTCGGCCTGGCCCATCGCCGATGCAGCGACGAGTAGCCCTTCTCGCCGTGCGTCTTCGGGCTGCCGAGGTCGGCGAGCAGGGCCGCCTCGTCGTAGGGCAGGCGGTTCATCATCGCCACTTCATCGCCCGACATTTCCTTTACACGGTCGTAGAAACCGGGGATCGTCACTTTCATGTCCGAATCGTGGAATGAGGCGATCAGACGCGCCAATTCATTCCCCGGGTTGGCGATGCTTCCCCCGAACGATCCGCTGTGTAGATCCTTCTTCGGGCCGGTCACGATCACTTCCTTGTAGACCATTCCCTTGGTCGCCGTGGTGACGGCGGGGGCGTCGGTGCCGAATTGTGCCGTGTCGTGGATCAGGACGTAGTCGCATGCCAGCCGATGACGGTGGGTTTCGATCACACCCTCGAGATTCGGCGAGCCGATTTCCTCCTCTCCCTCGAGGCAGAACTTCAGGTTGATCGGGATTGAGCCGGCCGTCTTCATCCAGGCCTCGGCCGCGAGGATGGCGCAGAGCATCTGTCCCTTGTCGTCTGCCGCGCCGCGGCAGATCATCTTTCCATCCTGCTCGACCGGCTCGAACGGGCCTGTCTGCCAGAGGTCGATATCACCCTCCGGTTGCACGTCGTAGTGGCCGTAGACCATGATCGTCGGCCGATCGGTTGCCTGTTCGTTCTCCGCTAATACGGCCGGATGGCCGGGGGTTTCGGTGATTTCGGCCTTCAGACCGGCGGCTTCGCAACGGCGGCGCGTCCACTCGGCGGCGGCGCGGACATCGGCGGCGTGGTCGGGCTGTGCGGAGATGCTGGCGATTCGCAATAGATCGAACAGTTCCTCGCGATAGCGTCGTCCATTTGAATTCAGGTATTCTATGGTTTTGTCGATATTCTGAGTTTCGGGCATGGATCGATCCCCTGGATGACTATAGGTCGATGGCACGTATCAACAGATGGGCCTGTGACTCATCCTACGTGACGACTGATTCGCATCTTACCGTGACGCGGCTACAATGGCGATCATGGAGCCTGACGATCGGATTTGCTACTGTTTCCACGTCTCGTTGCGGAAGCTCGTCAACTATGCCCGCCGCGAACGTCCCCGAGCCGCGTCGCAACTCTCCGACTGTCTCGGCGCGGGCACCGGCTGCGGCTGGTGTATTCCGATCCTCGAAAAGATACACAAAGAGGTTCGCGCGCATCCCGAGCCTGCCGACGCGGCCATCCCGGAGAGCCTGCCGGAGTCGGCGGCGGACTATGAGGCGGCTCGCGGGCAATACCTGAAGTCGGATACGAAGCATTCGTTTTGATCGTGCTTCTTTTTGGAATCAGTTCTGCGAGTATGAAACATGGGGTACGTACGCCATGCCCGCGCCTTGGGGCTTGGGCATGCCACCCGGCACATGGGCTTCGTGAATGGGGCTGATCGAGACTTACACATATGACTGACGAAGTGCCCACTCCCGTTCCGCTTGCCCGTGAGGCGACTGTCGAGGGCGATGTTCCCTGCATCGCCTGCGGCTACAACCTGCGCACGCTCTCGATGAATGGCCGGTGCCCGGAGTGCGGCGGTGAGATCCTTGCGAGCTTTCGCCGGAGCTGGCTGATCTTTGCACTGCCGAGTTGGCTGGGCCGCCTTCGGACCGGCGTCACGATCATCCTCTGGATGCTCCTCGGCGGGATTGTCAGCTACATTGCCCTGGTGGCCGTGATGATCGCGACCATTGGGCCGAGCGGTCAGGCTCCGAGCCCGTTCCTGATTATGGGAATCATGCTCTTCTTCGGATTGGGCTTCACGTGCGTCTGGCTCATCAGCGTCTGGTATCTCACGACTCCCGAAACGGGTCGCAAACCCAACGAAGCACTCGGTCGAACGGTGATAGCCAAGTGGATACTGGGTCTCAGCGCGATGCCCATCATTTCGACGCTGGCGATGATGCCGATTACCTACTATTCAATGTCTACTTCTCCGCAATTCAATGCCGCATTTATTATCCCTACCCTGTTCATGTATGCGGGCGGCATTGCGTTTCAAGTCGGTTTTTTCCTGTTGATGATCTATATGCGGCGCATCGCCCGGCGCGACAACCGCAAGGGGCTGGGGAAGATGATGTCGTTCCTGATCTGGGGGATGGTGGGAATGCTGGTTCTGGGACTCGGCTGGGGCCTGGTGATCGGGGTGATGGCGGTTTCGCCGCTTACTCCCGCGTTTTCTGCTACGGCCGTCTCGACAACCGGGCCTGTCGCCATGAGCGGGTTTCCCTATGCGACTGCGACAACGGGACCAGCCGGCACCACGAGTTGGATGGTCATGAGTGCACCGACAACAAGTATGCCGACAACGACTATGCCGGTGACGACTATGCCGACAACGACCATGCCCGTCGGGGGTCCAATACCCTTCCCATTCGGCGGAAGGCTGTCCATGGTCGCATTTTTCATCGGCATCGTGGTGATTGAATTATTCGGATTCGCATGGTTCGTCTGCGCGGTCATCGCTCTGTTCTGGTATCGATCCACGTTTTCGCGGGTGATTCGTGAGAATGTGTCTTCGCTTTATATCTGGGAGTGATCCGAAGCCTTCCTGTCGGAGCCTTGAGCGCAGGCGAGCGGGAACATTCAGGGCACCCGGTTCCGGGTCCAGGATGCATGACAGAATCGGTGTTTACCTAATCCGGATTCAGTCGAGCATTGCCGTTGTAACGCCCTTTCAGGGGTGCGCCGGTAAGCCGGCGAGGTGCTGTGAATGAAAGTTTCA
>JBHHUV010000338.1:0-3334 GCA_046754005.1 Phycisphaerae bacterium
CGTCGTCGAGGGCATCCACGCCGACGACATAGGCAAGCTGCTCGATCGCGAGGGGGTCGCGATTCGCGTCGGCCACCACTGCGCCGAACCGCTGATGGCCCGATTCGGAGTGCCCGCCACGGCCCGGGCCTCGCTCGTCTTCTACAACAACGAGGACGACATCGACCGACTCGTCACCTCCGTCGACAAGGCGGTCGGTGTGATCCGAGGAACCGCCACGAAACAAGGGACGGCACCGCAGCCCGCGCCCCGCCCCGAAGATGAAACAATCGAACAAACCCAGGCCCGAATCGTCGAGGAGTTCGCCGATATCGTGGATTGGGAAGAGCGCTACGAGCGCATCATCGAGATCGGCCGCGGCCATCCCGACATCCCCGAGGAGTATAAGCAGGACAAGCTGATCGTCCGCGGCTGCCAATCCACAGTCTGGCTGCACGCCCGGCTCGAAAACGGTCGCGTGTACTTTACAGCCGCCAGCAACGCCATGATCGTCAACGGTCTGATTGCCTTATTGATGCGGGTCTATTCAAATCGCACGCCCGACGAAATCACAAACACCCAGCCCACCTTCATAAGAGACGTGGGCCTGAGCGAAAACCTCTCCCAAGGCCGAGCAAACGGCCTGGCGGCGATGATCAAACAGATTCAGCTGTACGCCATCGTCCTGAAATCGACAATGGCCTGAATCATATGAGTGGCATACCCAAGCAAAGCACGGGGGTGGTATGCCCAAGCGACGAGGGTGGCATGCCCAAGCGAAGCGCGGGCATGGCGTACTCCGGACAGTTCAGTGGGTGTAGGATGGGTCATCGACCCATCTGTAGCGTGGTGTAATGGTGGAGGATGGGTCATAGACCCATCTGTTGATCCCGGGCATAGTATTCGGTTAAGTGTGCCACTGCTTCAAACAGTGCAAACTATGCGTGCCACTGCTTCAAGCGGTGCAAACTATGCGTGCCACTGCTCCCAGCCCAACGCCAATGAGCCCTGAAAGGGCGACGGAACATAGCCCAGGGTGAAACCCTGGGTATCGCGGCAAACACGAGCCAAGCCCTGAAAGGGCGGCGGTAGGGGGGAGGCATGGTCAACCCAAACGGGCCATGGCAACCCGCCTATACAACAGTGCCGTAGGATGGGTCATCGACCCATCTGTTAATCTCCCATGCAAGAGATACGAATATGAAAAAAGACACAGATCCATTAAGAAACAAGATCATCGCCGCGATCAAGACGGTTCGCGACCCCGAGATCCCCGTCGACCTCTACGAACTCGGCCTCATCTACAATCTTGAAATAACCGACGCCGGCAACGTCCATGTCCGCATGACACTGACAACGCCCAACTGCCCCGTCGCGGGCGATCTGCTCAAGGAAGTCGAACAAAAGGTCAAGGCCGTCGAAGGCGTAAAATGTGCAACAGTCGAACTCGTCTGGGAGCCCGTCTGGACAAAGGATCGAATGTCCGAGGCCGCCAAACTGGAATTGAACATCTCAGGAGACGATCTCCCCCCCGGCGGCACAAAAGACAAGTTCTTCAAACTCGGGCGTTTGCCCTGAATGACCGAGTGCGATAATCCGCCATCGAGGAGCCGCGGACTTCAAGTCCACGCGGCCGACCAAACACCCACCCACCCAGCCTCGTAGTGTGTTTTCTCGACAAGTGTGCAACTGCTTCAAGCAGTGCGAAACCCAATGTGCCACTGCTCCAAGCCACCGGTACCCTCGCCGATCTCAGCCGGCTTCAGCCGGGCTCTTTTGATTCGATCTCGGCAACCAGTATCAAGTCAGATCGTGCAACCCTCCCCAACCCCAGCCTCTTCTTTTTTTATTTTGACGTTTTGACGTTTCGGCGTTTCGGCGTTTCGACGTTTTCCCTCCTGTTCCCCAAAAGGAACGCGGAGCAAGTATACAGGGCATATAGCAGGAATAAGAGGGTAACAACGCATGATGCCCCCAGAAACCCGATTTCAACAGAGGTGTCCAATGCCCAACATCGCGACATTCCCCAATCCCAAACCCGGATGTGAACCAATCTCTGCCCCGATGGATCAGGGCGATTTTCTCACTGATTCTCACGCATTCCCACTGATTCCCACGGATGGTCACTCGATTCCCGCTGATTCTCACCCAAAAAACGCCGTATTCTCACTGATTCTCACAAATTCCCACTTATACCCATTTATTCTCACTGACAAAAATGAGCCCCCCAAACGCCCTAACACATTATGAAACAGACACTTATAAATCACTCAACACCACAAATCCCCTCGATTGTGGCCTTCGATACGCGGCGCTATACTGAAAAACCAATCAGGAGATCACCCCGCATGCCCACCGTAAACACTCTGGAATCCCAACTCGCCGTGCTCGTCGTCGTGGATGTTCAGGAAAAGCTCCTCCCGCTGATCGGAACCAGCCCGACCGATCGCCTCCTCGACAAGATCAGCCGCCTGATCCGCGCGGCCCGGCTGCTGGAGGTGCCCATCCTCCTGACCGAGCAGTACCCCAGGGGTCTCGGCCCGACCGTCTCGCCCGTCCGCGAGGCGCTCTCGCCGGATTCCAAACCGATCGTCAAAGCCACCTGCAGTTGCTGGCGAGACGAGATCTTCCGGGAGGCCCTACAGCGAACCGACCGAGAACACGTGATCCTGGTCGGTATAGAGGCGCATGTCTGTATTCAGCAGACCGCAATGGATCTGCTGCGCGTCGATTATATCCCTTTCGTCGCTGCCGACGCCGTCGGCTCCCGTTTCCCCGAGGATAAGACCCACGGGCTCGAGCGGATGCGCCACGCCGGAGCCGAAATCACCACGACCGAATCCCTGCTGTTTGAGCTGATCGAACGCTGCGACCATCCCCGGTTCAAGGACTTCCTCAAGCTCGTCAAATAGATAAACCCGAGGCCCAGTCTGGATAGTGTCGAAACATCAAACCCGCAGAAATCAGGGTGGCATGGCTAAGCGAAGCGCAGCCATGGCTGTCCGAGAGAATCAACCCGACATTCAAGGCAAAAACGGTACCGATGTATACAAACGAATATGACGACGACGACCTAGATTCCGAGGAACCGCTGCCCCAGGATCTGGTCGATGATTCTGACGAACTACCGGAAATGCAATGCCCGAACTGCCGAAGACTCATTTGCGAAGACACGCAGAAATGTCCCTATTGCGGCGACTGGATCATCGCCGTCGATCCGCCAACCGCAAAATGGCACACCCGCCGATGGATGCTCGTCGCCGCCGTCATGCTCATGCTCTTGGCCATGTGGCGCTTCATCATCAGATAGGGAGTCAACGAGATTCAAGATCACAAGAAGATTCATGATCCAAAG
>JBHHUV010000339.1:0-3327 GCA_046754005.1 Phycisphaerae bacterium
GGAGAGGGCCTGGCGGACGCGAGCCTGCCTTTCTTCGGGGACATAAAAGAGAAGGAATCCACCGCCGCCGGCGCCCAGTAACTTGCCCCCGAGCGCGCCGGCCTCCATGGCGGCATCGTACATATCGTCAATGGTCGTGCACGAAACGCCGCGAGTCAGTTCCTTTTTCAGGGCCCAGGCCTTGTCGAGGAGGGTGCCGAAATGGTCGAAATCGTTGCCGTTGGTGATCGCGCGGTACCCTTCGTCGACCAGTTGTCGCATTTGGGTGAGGTGTTTCGTGATTCCGGCGAGGTTTTCCATTTTCTTGGCTTCCAGATCGGCGGCACGGCGAGCGATGCCCGTATAGTAGAAGAGGAGCCGGTCCTCCAGCGTCTTCATGCGGTTGGCCGACATGGGAATCCGATTGACGACGATGTTCTCGGTCTCGGTGAATTCGATCAGGTTGAAACCGCCGACGGCGGCGAAGACCTGGTCCTGGCAGCCGACGGCTTCTTTGAGAATGTTCTGCTCAATGTCGATGGCCTTGTGGGCAAGGTCGAGCTTGGGGATGGAGACCCCCTTGAAGGCATAGAGGGCGTTGAGCAGCCCAACTATGAAACTGGAGGATGAACCAAGACCGGAGAAGGAGGGCAGATCTGAGGTGAGACTGATTTCGATATCGCGTTCGAAGCCGACGGATTGGATAGCCTCGCGAAAGGGGGCGTGTTGGATATCTTGTACGTGCCGGACGCGTTCGACCTCCCGATAGGCAATGCGGATGGAATAATCGAATAAACGGGAATGGAATGGCATCACCGAGTGATAAAGATTGTGATCGACGGCCGAACCAAGAACCGCGCCGCCGTGTTTGCGGAAGTAAGCGGGAAAATCCGTGCCGCCGCCCAGGAAACTGACTCTTAATGGGGTTTTGCACAATATCATGACTGTTCAACTCTCGATGCCCGGGCCATTGACCGTTTCGGGGGCGAATGTCTTTATATCGATTAGCCTACAATGATAATGGATCAGCGCGGGACTGATCATAGCGGTCCACAAATTCATATACGGTATCACGGCTGTCGGGTATAGGAAAGCACACCTGTATTTTATCGATATTGATCTGATAGACACACTGCGGGCTTCCCTCCTGCACGGCGAC
Source organism: Phycisphaerae bacterium (assembly GCA_046754005.1). Classification (GTDB taxonomy): domain Bacteria; phylum Planctomycetota; class Phycisphaerae; order UBA1845; family UTPLA1; genus CAYXGR01. The sequence continues at coordinate 1,139 of JBHHUV010000339.1, forward strand.
TTCCCGACCGAAGTGATTCATGACATCTCTCAGCTTGACAAGCCCATTGCCACAGACATTGACAATCTCATTGGACTGCCCCTTCTCCACGAAATGCCAGACCGCCTCCGCAGCTGTGTCCGTTCGGATATATTGAAGCTCACTGTCCGGATCAAGCCACAGTGGACCGCCGTGCAATATGTCATAGATCGGGTTCTTCTTGAGGCCCTCTCCCACGAACCCCCCGAATCGGATGATTAAATAATTGTCCGCTTCCCGCTGGACGAGTTGCTCGGCGAGATACTTGTGGTGCCCGTAGCGGCTGAGGCGGTGCGGCTGGATGTCGACATCCTCATGATTCAACTTGGGGTCGGACAGGTCGTGGTAGACGTCGCAGGTTGAGCAAAGGATGTAACGCTCGAAGGTAAAATCATGGAGGCTCTTCGCGACGGAGTTGACGGAAGCGGCGAAATCCGCGAGGGGATCCCGGTCTGCCAGGAACTTTTTGGAGTTACCGTTGGCATTGACGAGGATGTCGCAGCGCCGGCCCTTGAAGGTGTCGTAATTACCGCGCGTGATGATCTCGAAGGGAACTCCCCGGCGCTGGAAAAGCCTCGCGAAGGCGCTGCCTACGAATCCGTGTCCGCCCATGATGAAGATCACACCTGACATCCTTTCAATCAGAGCCGCAGTCCGTCACCCTGTTTCTCATAGTTTCGACGAAACCATTCAATCGTTTTTTGGAGCCCGTCCCGAAGGGGCGTGATGCAATGTAGATCCAATTGTTTCAGCCGCGTCACATCAAATATCTTGACGGCCTGGCCGTCGGGTTTCGAAGTGTCCCATTCAATGTGGCCTTCGTAGCCGCAAGCCTGTTTGACGGCCTCGGCGAGTTCGCGGATGGATGTGGACGTGCCGGAAGAGATGTTGACCGGCTCAGGCGAGTCGTATTCCTCGATGAAAAAGGGGATCACTCTTGCGACATCACCGGCATAGACGAAATCTCGAGTGGGAGATCCGCTCCCCCACATGGCGACCTGGGGCTGCGATTCCAGCGTGGCTTCGTAATATCGTCTGATCATGGCAGGGATGACGTGGGAGCCGTCACGGGTGAAGTTGTCGTATTCGCCGTACATGTTTCCGGGTATGATGACGGATGTCGACAGGCCGTGTTGCTGTCGATAGGCGACGCCGGCGACGATTCCCATTTTCTTGGCGCAGGAGTAGCCGGCGCTTTCGGGCTGGGGGAAGCCGTTCCACATTTGACTCTCGTCGATGGGCGAAGCGGCGTTCGCGGGGTAGGAACAGCCTCCCATGGGGTAGACCAGCTTGCGGACCTTGAATTTCGCGGCGGCCTGGAAGGCATGTGCGGTTAGGATCGTATTGCGATAATAGAAGTCGGCCGGGTAGGCCCGGTTGGCGCCGATGCCGCCCGAGTAGGCGGCCAGATGCACCAGCACATCCGGTCGCAACTCGGCAAGCATCCGTCGCCATCCGTCCGGCTCCATCAGGTCATAGTCACGAGAACTCAGCCCCGTGATCTTCTCCGCGCCGTAGCGTTCCTGCAGCACGGGGATCAGATGCCTTCCGAGGAACCCGGTGGCGCCGGTGACAAGGATGGCGCCGGTCGCCTTATTCGATTTGCTGATCATGCGGCGTCCTGTTCGTGTATTGTTGGTGGTCGTGAAAGATTGAACTTGTCCAGTTGGATCCCGACCTTCCGGAACTGGTATTCCCAATTCAATTCCCGCCGGCAGGCTTTCCCGCAATTGTTGACCATATCCGCGTAACGGGATGAGTTCATCAGGCTGATAGCGTGTTTCAGTGCGTCCACAAAGGCGGCGCGTGACCAGTCTTTCATCACGATGCCGCAGTCATATCGTTCGACAAGCATCTTCGTCTGTGGATGGGGCGCGGTGATGGGCGGCACTCCGGCGGCGATCGATTCGAAGAACTTGTTGGGGCAGGCATAGAGCTGATTCTTGATTGAGGGATTCCAGTAGGTGATGCCGTAGCTGTAGGATCTTCTGATCGCGCGGAGCGTCGCGTTGTCGACATAGCCGTGGTACTTGAGGTTATCGTTTTCGCAGACGAGCGCGGATCGGAAGCCGGGAGTCACGGACTCGACGTTACCGAACAGGTCGATCGGCAGGCCGCGAACGACCTCGTCGAGATAAAAGTCTCCCCGGGTGCGTTCTTCATGGATGGTA
>JBHHUV010000340.1:0-3307 GCA_046754005.1 Phycisphaerae bacterium
TCCGGCATCTGGGCATACGTTTCTTCGTCCATCCAATCGGGGCGGTCCGGACGCTGCCACGTGATCAAGTAGTCGCCTTTGCCAAGTCGCTGGCCGCGACGCTTCTCGGCATCGGCATCCCGCGATTGATGAAGCAGCGTGACCATATCCACTCCCTTGTCCAGCAGCAGGGCGATCATGAAGAACGCACCGAACAGTTTGTCGGCCAAAGCGATGTCGCCCGGTTCAAACCGGTCCAGCATTTCACGCAACCGCGCCAGTTCCCCGGTTTCCTTGCCCTGGTACGGTCCCATCGACATGTCGCAGACCATCGCTGTGGCCAGCGAGATGCTCACCACCATCCGCGCGATGGGATATCCCAATCCTTCCTCCTGACACGACTGCTGTGGGAACGCTTTTTGGTTCTCTTCGGTGTCGGGCATGGTCACGGTGGTGCCATCGATCAGCTTGACGTGCCGACCTTTCCACAACCACTCCTCGGGAGCTTCAGTCTCACAATAGACCGCCACCTCCTGGGTGAGTTGCTCGAAGACGCCCACCGGCAAGCGGCAGCGAGCACGACAATAGGGACCGTTATTCTGAGCCCATCGCGGCCGCCCCAGCGCCACGAGCATGATGCCAATCCGCGCCACCGCCGCCAAGCAACTGCGATGCTCTTTTTTGTGAATCACCTGAGACAGAAATCCCCAGATGGTGATCGAAGGGGTAAATACTTCGTCTTCGCCGCTCGGCGAGACATCGTGCTGATCACAGGCGGATTGAATCTGCTCTTGTGTCAGCGCGTCGGAAAAGGAAAGACTATCGTCCTGTTGGAAGGACGCAAGCAGCAGAAAAAAACGCTGCGGTAGGGTTCGAATTCCACGGAACACAACAAGGCCCTCCTTGAGCAAACGTTTGCGTGCCAAGGAGAGCCTGTTATCACCACCTCCCACGATACGCCAAGGAGGCAGTTACCACCAAGATCAATGTAACCGATTCGCGTGGGAGCATCATCACTGAAGGCCAGATGCAGACGTGAAAAAATATTGTCACGTCTGGGCGTTGCCGTTGCGCGCGCGAATGCCACGCCCACCGTCCGGCCAAACACAAAGCGCCAAGTCGGTTGAGAACGCCGAATCCAGTTCGACAACGTGGTGTCACTGCACTCGTCGTAAATCCTTACCTGCAAACCGGTAGTGCCATTCGGGTCCGACCCCCGGTCCCTCCCGATGTCGCCGGAAGGCGGTTTGGAGGAATTGCTGGATTTCTTCTTGGCCAAAGCGAGCTGCCGCTCCAATTCGGCAACCTCTCCCTTGAGCGTTTGAAGCTCCTTCTCACGCTCCTTACAGTAACTGCACTTTAGGAGAACTTCTACCAAAATCGGCGTGAATTGCTCTTAACAAAAAAGCGGCTCTCGGCGATGGTTCGTGGTTTTGTAGCAGGTGGTTCGAAAACCATCTCCATTACCCACCGGGAGAGCCAAGGATGGCTAAGCGTAAGCGTTCTTCCAAGCGTCCGCAACCGCAACACAAGAAACAGTCCAAGTCGCAGCATGATAAACGCGGACGACTTGAATGTCGTAACCCCAACCGCAAGAAAACAGCCAAGGCCAAAGTGCCGTTAACCGGTGCGATGCGGCAGGCGGTCTTGACGTTGCAAGGGGTCATGGACCCGCGGATCGCGTTTCGGCTGTCGATCATTGTGGCCGGGATGTTGCTGGCCGACGATCGACGGACTGCGAGTTCTTGGTTCCTCGCCGCGGGAGTGCAAGATGATTGGGATCGGTTCTACGATTGCTTGATCAGTATTGGTCGGATTTCAGCGAAGTTGGCGACCGTGGTACTCGGCCTGGTCGTGCAGAAGTTCGCTCCCGGACTCGGCGATCGAATCGTGTTGGGTATGGATGACTCGCCCACTTCGCGTTATGGACGGCATGTCGAAGGTGCGGGCGTGCATCACAATCCGACTCCCGGCCCGGCGGACGGCGAATGGCTTTACGGCCACAACTGGGTCACTCTTGCCTGGCTGGCGACACATCCCTTGTGGGGTATCATCGCGCTACCGCTGCGGTCAATGTTGTACGTCCGCGAAGTGGACGTGCCGAGGTTGGCGGAAAAACATGACTGGGAATTTCGCACGAAGCACGAGCTTGGCGTGCAGCTGTTAACATGGTTCATTGAGACGGTCCGCGCGCTGGGCGTGAAGGCCAAGGTGTGGTTGGTCGTGGATGGTGCTTATGCCGCGCGACCGTTTCTGATCCCGGTGCTGGCCATGAACATCGTGGTCGTCAGCCGCTTGCGAAAGGACGCCTGCCTATATGACTTGCCTCCTCAGGGTTCTCACGGCAACCGCATCTATGGCAAGCACAAGATCAGCCTGGCCAAGCGTGCCGGGCATCGGCAGGGCTGGCAAACGATCACCTACAATTGCCGCGGCGTCGAGGTGACTCGTCAGTACAAGACGTTTCTGGCGACCTCCAGGTTGGTCAGCGGCCAGATTCGCGTGGTCATCGTTCGCTTTGAGGACGATAGCTGGGCGCCTTACTTCTGCACGGACACCTCGGCGGAAGTGCGCGACATCCTGGAAGCCGTTGCCGCGCGTTGGGCCATCGAGGAACACTTCCACGACGTCAAGGAAATCTGGGGAGCTGGCCAGCAACAAGTACGCAACGTGTGGTCCAACATTGGCTGTTGGCACTTAAACCAGTGGTTGTACACGTTGGTCGAACTTTGCTGCTGGGACCTGCACAAATCGGAGCTCACCGACCGTAGCGATCATCCCTGGGACAATCAGGACCGTCGTCCTTCGCACGCCGACCGCCGACGTAGTATTTCCCGGCAAATGCTGCGGAAAACATTTCTCGCCGTTCTACCTACCGCACCTGACAATCAGAGAATCCGCACACTCTTTGAAACCCTACTCGCACTTGTGGCCTGATCGCCTAAAGTGCAGTGAATTTGGCACCCGTTACGGAAAGAGGCCCCTGTTCGCTGTGCCACTTGGCCCGATCGTTCCGGTCGCGTGTCGCGCCCCGGTAGGTCAACACGATCTCCAGCGGAATGCGTCTGACGATGTCCGCCCGTCGCCGGAAGTCGTCGAACGTCATTGAAGGTCGCTTTTGTTATCAACTCCTGGTCGCAGAGATTTGCACGCCTTCATGTTGATTCCGTGGCTGTGGCCCTTTTCCGTCAGGCGATCGATCAACGCCCCCGTGAGTTGCGTGTTGTGGAGAAAGGATCCCCACTCGGAGAATCCCAGATTCGTGGTGATCAGCGTCGACTTGCGCTTGTGCCGTTTCTGCATCAGGGTGAAAAACAGCCCGATGTGC
>JBHHUV010000341.1:0-3289 GCA_046754005.1 Phycisphaerae bacterium
ATGGGTCCATGACACATGAGGCGGCGGACCGAACGCCGTGCCGGCATCTGTGGCACGCGCGACCATTCCGCTCCGGAGGAGCGTAGGCGCATGGCCACGGGTGGAGCGCAGCGGAACCCGTGGGTTAAAGTGCATAGTGCTTCATCATCTCGCCCTGAAAGGGCGAGGGCAGCGTGCCTGCGTCAAGGCGATGAGATATGCGTGAGAAGACCGAGTTGTCCACGGTCTTGCGCTGCGCTCCACCCGTGACAACGCACCCATGTCCCTCCGGGACGGATTATGCCGGACTGTGCTCCGACAAGATCCCGCCTGAACTGTCATGGACCCGTACAGGATCGATCACCAGCCGGGCTTCAGCCGGCTTTATTCCCTTATTCTTTCAGCTCGTATACAACCATCACAAACTTCAAGCCTTTCGATCAGGCAATCTTGAGCATGATGCTCGCGTTGACGGGCGATGTAGTCCCGAACCCAGTCGAGATTCCGCTTGCCAAAGCTGACCACCCCATAGCCGCGCTGCCATTGAAGTAACTTACTATCGATTTGACGTTTCACCTGATAGGCGGAGAACCCCTTCAACCCCTGGACCATGTCGCTGAAGGTGATGAATGGTTCGATGCTGACGGCGAGATGAACATGGGTGTCCGTGCCGCCGATGGCATGACAGTATACACCCTTGAGATCGCGGTACTTGGATCGAATGATTTCGTGGGTCTGGGATTCGACCTCGCCCTTTAGAATCGGTGCGTCGCACTTGGTGTGCCAATTCAGGTCTAGGAAGATCTCGTGGTAGACTTGACTGCTCATGGCATCGATGATGCCCGATCAAAAGCCCGGCTGAAGACGGCTGGAATTGCGAGATGGGGGTCCTTATACCACCGGCTGAAGCCGGTGGCATGTGAAAAACTGCCCGGCTGAAGACGGCTGGAATCTGCCGAATCTGTCATCTATCCTGAGATCGGCGGGCTTGCTTGCAGGCGATGGTGTACTTGCTACCCTACTCAGATACATAGATGGCGGGCGCGCCGCTCGGCGAGGAATTACCAATCAAATTGGATTCGACCCTGTCGGTGGAATCACCCAACCGGGAGACGGGATGAGCTTTAACTCTTTCGTTCATAACAAGTGCATCGAACTTGGCAAGGAAGTGGTGCGCATGACGACTGCGGCAGGATCGGGACATCCCAGTAGCGCGCTGTCTATCATGCACCTCGTTGTTACGCTGATGCACGACGTGATGCGCCACGATCCGACTGATCCCTGGCACCCGGGCAACGACCGGCTAGTGCTCTCCGAGGGGCACGCCGTGCCCGCCGTTTATGCGGCCTATGCCGATCTTGGCGGCGTCGTGGGCAAGGATCGTGTGTCGGCTCGGCCGCTGAGCACGGCCGATCTCGCGACGTTGCGCGAGGCGGACAGCCCGCTCGATGGTCATCCCAACCCGGCCGAGGGCTTTCCGTTCTTCGACGCGGCAACGGGTTCGCTTGGGCAGGGACTCAGTGTCGGCGCGGGGCTGGCGCTCGCTGCGCGAAAACGCGACATCGACCGGCAGATTTACGTCATCATGGGTGACGGCGAATCTCGCGAGGGTCAAATATGGGAGGCGATGGATTTCGCGGCCGACTATCGGTTGACGAACATCGTCGCGTTTTTTAATTGCAACGGGCAGGGACAGGCCGACTACGTTTCGCATCAACAATCGGCCGAGTCGTTGTCCGCCAAGGCCGAGGCCTTCGGCTGGGATGCGGTTCTCGTCAACGGTCATGATCCGGATGCGATCCGCACCGTGTTGGCACACCCCGAAAAACGAGCGCGGCCGTTGGCGGTCATTGCCCGGACCGAGAAGGGCTGGGGCTGCGAATTGCTTAAAGACAAGTCCAACCATGGCAAGCCGGTTCCCTCGGATCATCTCGACGATGCGTTGGCGGAACTGGACGCGATGCGGGGGAAACTGGGGATCGATTCGTCGGAGACCCTGCCCACGCTGAGTCCACCCAAGCCCGCCGCGTCGTTTGAGCAGGTGACGATCAACCTGCCGCCGTTCGCATCGGCAATCGAGAGTGCCGGTCTGGCATCCCAACTGGCCAAGGGCAAGATGGCCACACGGCGTGCCTATGGTGCGGCCCTGCTGGCGGTCGCCGAGGCCGATCCTCGGGTTGTCGCGTTGGACGGGGATGTGTGCAATTCGACCTTCTCCCAGATCCTCGCCAAGAAGCACCCCGAGCGATTCGTCGAGTCCAAGATCGCCGAGCAGAACATGATCTCGGCGGCGGCGGGCATGGCGGCGGCCGGGTTCATCCCCTTCGTCAGCACCTTCGCCAAGTTTACCGCGCGAGCCTACGACCAGCTCGAGATGGTTCAGATCTCTCGGGCGAACATCAAGGTCGTCGGCTCCCACGCGGGCGTTTCTCTCGCTGCTGACGGACCCAGCCAGATGAGCCTTCAGGACGTCGCCTATTTCCGCAGCGCCGGTCGGGCGGACAATGGCCGCGGCCAACCGGCGTGCGTTTCGTTTCAGCCCTGCGACGCCGTGTCCGCCTATCACTGCACGGCCCTGATGGCCGGCCACGTCGGGCTTTGCTACATGCGGACGCATCGGCCGGACGTGCCGCTTATCTATTCTGCCGATACGAAATTTGAGATTGGCGGTTCGCACGTGGTCGCTGAAGGGGACGCCGGGACGATCGTGACGAGCGGCTACATGGTTCACGTGTGCAAGGAAGCAGTGGACATGCTGGCGGCGGCGGGAATGCAATGCACGCTGATCGACGCCTATTCCTTTCCGCTTGAAGCCGGGCCGATCCTCGCGGCTGCCCACAGGACCGCCAACCGGGTGCTGTGCGTCGAAGATAATTACATCGGCGGCCTCGGCAGCGCCGTGTCCGAGGCCGCGGCGGCGGTGGGAGATGTTCGCGTTGAATCGATGACTTGTCGCCGGATTCCCAAGAGCGCCAAGACGCCCGAGGCGATCATGGCCTATGTCGGCCTGTCGCCGAAGGACATCGAAGCCAGGGCCCGGCTATTGATCGGATGATCACGCCCTGAAATCTCATGCGCCGCAGGGTGGCGCGCCCAAGTGAAGGTGGCATGCCCAAGCGAAGCGCGGGCATGACGAGCACGTGTGCCACTGCTTCAAGCAGTGCCGAATCCCACCGTGCACCAGGTCCATGACGAAATAGGCGGCATCAATGCCGGCTTCAGCCGGTCAGTTTCATGTTTGCCACCGACTTCAGCCGGTGGGTAGTGCCCTTCTCAATTCCCCTCAGCCGGCTTCAGCCGGGCTTTCATG
>JBHHUV010000342.1:0-3214 GCA_046754005.1 Phycisphaerae bacterium
GCCACGTACAGATCGGCCTCGGTGCTGTTCATCTGGGGGCCAACTGAGCCACCGAATCACATTCTCGGCGGTGACGTAGGCCGCATCCACCTGCCCATCGTCCTTCGTGATCATGCTTCGGCCGGTCTCCACGTTGATGCCGCACTGCACGCAAATCTTGGCTCGAAGCAAAAGATTCCGGCCACAGGCCGGGCACACCGGACCGCCCGTGGAGACAGTATCAGCGCCCGTGCCGCGCGATCCATCGATGCTACTCTCGAATTGAGAGCTGCCGGGCAGATGTTCTGATAGCTGCTCGCCCGACTCAAGTTCGGCGAGAACAGGGCCGGGTGTGAGCCCCAATTCGCCGGACAAGTCCGCGATTTCGGGCTCGGTCACAGCCTTCATCGAGCGGTGTTGTTGCACCAGGGCGGGAGACGTGGGATTAAATTTCGACTTTCGGGCGGCCGGAGTCTGCCTGGATGCGGATCTCCGCTTCGAGACCATCGTCTTGAGTTTTTCAGGAGAGATGCGAAACGGCCGCTTACATTGTGGACAAGCCAGCTTCTTGCCTGCCAGCTCTGTCGCCATCTTCAGCGACTTGCCACACCTGCACTTGACCCGAATCGTCACGATCGTGCCCCGGCATTCGTCAGATCAAAGATTGACGGCGTCCCATCCAGCCATGTAGAAATATGCAAAACGCGAAGTGCAGTATAGACAATTGCGCCTGACTTTACAACCCTGGCCACACTCCCAATCAAGGAGGTCGTGTACCACGACTGAATCGGTGGATTCTATTCGGGCTTCAGTCGGACAGGTGTAGGATGAGTCATCAGGCCCATCTGCTGATCGTGCAAGGGTAGCAGAGTGTCATGGACGCGAAGGAGCGGATCCTATTGATTTCAGCCATATCGCCATCAGGGATCGATTCGGACCACCCTGTTCCTTGTTCGAGTATCCTCCGACTGTTGTGGGTCAGAGAGATTCTCATAAGATGTGGATCAATTGTCGCAGCAGTTCATTTTCCCTGCCTTATCGGCTGGAACCCTAAATAAAACTTGCCTCACATCCATTTGTATTAAACACTTTATTCGACATAACGACGGGCGACAAAGTCGGCTCCCAGCCAGCGATGCCGCGAATCAATCTAAGGTTGCTTTCATTAAGGAAGAGCACCATGAATTGGCTGAAAAAACAAGTAAAAGCGTTTATTGCAGACGATGCAGGCACGGTCGCCACCGAATACTCGGTGATGATCCTACTTGTGATCGTCGTATGTCTCGTGGCCGTATCCGCTCTCGGCGAAACGGTTTCCAGCAACTTTGTGAATGTCGAAACGGAGTGGAATACCTACGCCTCATAGGGAAACGTGGGCCTCGGCAGAATCGGCAGCATCGCATCAGTGTATGAACCACCGGACAATCGAATGGGGCGAACACCGGTCATCCAGGCACTGCGTCTGGCTACGGGCAGGACTCCGAACACCGCCCGGTGATCACTATGACATGCACATGAACGCCTACAGAACCCACGCTCAATCGACTCGGATCACAACAGCCAGCGCCGTATCCCCCGCAGCGCAGCCCGTAAACAATCCGTATCCTCCCCCAGCCAGCACGAGTTCCTCGATCAATTCGATGACCAATCGCGCACCAGTCGGCGCCTGCGGATGTCCCCAAACCAGCGAACTGCCATAACGGTTCATGGCCTCCAGTTCAACGCCCATCTCCTTCGCAAAGTAGATATCATTCACCGCAAATGGATTATGAGTCTTGATAGCCCGAATGTCGTTCATAGTGATCCCCCCTCGGCTCAGCGCCTGCCGCGTGGCGGGCACGTTCGCCGTCGCCATGAATCCCTTGTCCGCACGACCCTGCCCAAACGAAACCACCCGCACGCTGACCCGCGGGCTCCGACTCATCTCCGCCGCCTTCTCCTGAGTGGTGATCACCAGTCCGGCATTCCCGTCGGCAGGATATGTTTGTGTTCCAAAAGTCACCGTTCCGTCATCCAGGACAGGCTTGAGTTTTCCAAGTCCCTCAGCGGTCGTGGGGAATACGCCTTCGTCCCCCATAACCGTCTGGAGCACCTTGCGACCGGAACCATCCTTTACCTCGATCGGTGACACCATGAACCGCTTGAGAAACGCCGAATCATCCTTCAGCGCATCCTGGTACTGCCGGTAACGCAACAGCGAAACCTCATCCTGCGCTGCCCGATCAATACCGGCCATCCGGGCGACATTCTCCGCGGTCTGCAGCATGGAGCACTTCACAAACGGATCCCGCCCGAAGTTGTCCCAGACCCAATCTTCCTTCTCACCCACTCCCCCGGCCGCAAGGGGATTCGGATAGTAAATATGTGGCGAGTTACTGGTCCGGTCGCACAACAGTGCGAGGATCGCCGAGTAAGCCCCCGTCTCAACTTCCATCGCGGCGTTCGCAATGACCCGACCGGACGTGGCGCAAGCCTGGCTGACAGTGGGCCCGGTGATACCCGTGGCGCCGATCAGCGCACCCATCCAGGGCGCACCGTAGAAGCTGGATTTCTGGGGGATCGTGGTGCCCAGGATCAGCCCATCGAAGACCTCGGCGGAACAATTCCGTTCCGACAGGGAGCGGACGGCGATCGTAGCGCCGAATTTCAGGGCATGTAAATGCCCAAAGCTGCCCTGCCAACGACAAAACGGAGTGGACCAGTAGGCCCCATAGGGAATAAAGACACGCTCAAATTGCATGACGACAACCTCCCAATACACCCCACGCCGACACCATGGCCATTCCGTTCGACAAACCGTCTCGCGAAGCCCTTCCGAACGGCCCGTCGCTCCACGGGGGGTTCATGATACATCAAATATTCAAATCTACAGAGATGTACGATATCACGAAAAGGAAAATTGTGCACGGACGCCACGCCCCACTCACAAGCGGCGTAGGCGTAGGATGAGTTATCTGTCCCATCTGTGAATCGCGCGCCGGGGGGCACAGTCAAAGCACGATCCCTGAGGATCGTGCTTTGGCAGTGGTGAAACACGATATCACCCGAAGCGTGCACCCAAACCAAGCCCCGAACGCAACCGAGCGGGTCAGAACGAAGTGTTCGACCCCCAAAAAAACGCCCCACTGGCGTCGGGAAATCCGAATACCACCCCCCTTTATAATCATGCGCCCCGATTCGTGGGGTCCATGACAGTTCAGGCGGGATCTTGGCGCAGCACAGTCCGGCGAAATCC
>JBHHUV010000343.1:0-3212 GCA_046754005.1 Phycisphaerae bacterium
GGATTTCGCCGGACTGTGCTGCGCCAAGATCCCGCCTGAACTGTCATGGACCCCCCCGGATCTCATCTCATTCCGAACGATTGACATATCGGCGATCGCGTCCGGGTTCAAAACAAGAAAGTGCAACCCGAACCACTTCCAGTCGATAACTTATTCGAAGCGGATTCCAGTGTTGATAGGACGGATGACGACCGTAGGCTTCTCATCCTCATAGAGCTGTGGATACAACGAAGCATCGATTGACAAATGGACATGCGCGGGAAGAAGAAGCAGCTTGGGCTCAGAGGGCGGGCGACCGCCTTCTGCGTCCTTTTGGTCCTGGGAACCGTTGCGTCCCTCAGCATCGCCCTGATCCTCTCGGATTGCCACCTCTACATTCAGTCCATCCGAAAGCATGCCGTCACATACGCGAAATCAATCAGTTACTGTACGGAGCCGGCTATCCTCCTGCGAGACCAGGCGGAACTGGATCGCCTGATGCACGGCACCTGCCAAGGCGGGACCATCAAAGTGGCCGCGGTTCTGAAAGCAAATGGTGAGGTGCTTGCCGGCAATGTGAACGGCCGGGCGGACCGTATCGATTTGAATGCCATTTTTTCGGAACAACTCGTTGAACCTGGAGCTGAGCTCGACGAGGTTCGAGTGAAACAGACAGACGACCATCTCACGCTCCTGGTCCCGATCATGTCCCGCGACGAATCTTCGGGGCTGGATGGACTCCTGGATGAGGACGAAATCGATCCACCGGCACTCGAAGCGGCGGTAGTGGGGTATGTTTACCTGCACTACAGCCTGGATGATCTTCGCGCGGCACTCGTCTCAAAACTTCTCTACACCGTGGTCATCTCCCTGCTCATCATCCTTCTGGGTATCATCCTGACGCTCGTCTTTGTCCAGACGCTGCTCAAACCGGTGCAGAACCTGGTAGATACCACGGCGGCAATCGCCGGTGGCGACATGGGAAAACGTGTCCCGGAAGACGCGGTCAGCGAAATCGGCGTCCTGGCCCGATCGTTCAACCACATGGCCGATCGCCTCCAGGCGTCATATACCTCGATCGAATCGAAAATCGCCGAGCGAACGTCGGAGCTGGAGGCCGAACGGCGAAACCTTGTGGAGGAAATCGTCGAACATCAGCGAACAGAGGAGGCCCTTCAATACGCCAAACAGGCGGCGGACGCGGCCAATCGAGCCAAGAGCGATTTCCTGGCCAATATGAGCCACGAAATCCGAACACCCATGAACGCAATACTCGGATTCACCGAAACCCTTCTCGATTCGGATCAGTCCATTTCCGATCGCCATGAGGTTGTGAACACGATTCAGAGAAACGGAAAGAATCTCCTCGAACTTATCAACGATATATTGGATCTGTCCAAAATAGAGGCGGGTAAGCTGGAGATCGAAACCATCGAATGCGCGCCGGTTCAGATCCTGGCCGATGTGGAATCCCTGATGCAACTGCGCGCGCGTGAAAAGGCCATACACCTGAGTTTTATTTGTCACGGTCTGATACCCCGAACCATTCGGACCGATCCGACTCGTTTCAGACAGATTCTGATCAATCTCGTAGGGAACGCGATCAAGTTCACGCAGATTGGAGAAGTGCAAGTCGTCGCCCGCTTGGAATACCCGGGTGTCAGGAATCCCTTGCTGCGGATCGATGTCATCGATACCGGTATCGGGATAACGAGCGAACAGTTGAATGCAGCATTTCAGGCATTCACGCAGGCGGATACCACAACCACGCGCCGGTTCGGGGGGACGGGCCTCGGGCTGACGATATGTAAGCGGTTGGCGAAACTTCTCGGGGGCGACATTACAGCTCGAAGCGAACCCGGGAAGGGAAGTATGTTTACCGTGAATATCGCGGTCGGACCGCTCGATGAGGTGGAATTGATCGACTCACCCCAGATCGCCACTATCACGAAACCCCAGGCCGATCCCAAACGAAACACAAAGGCGACCCCGTTGGACTGCCGTGTCCTGCTGGCGGAAGACGGTTTGGACAACCAGCGACTCATCTCATTGATTCTGCGGAAGGCGGGCGCGGACGTGATGATTAAGGAAAACGGTCAACTGGCAATGGACGCGGCTATAGACGCATGGGAGGGTGGCCGGGCGTTCGATGTGATTCTGATGGATATGCAGATGCCCGTTATGGGTGGCTACGAGGCAACTCGGCTGCTGAGAAAGAAGAGTTACAAAGGGATAATCATCGCACTGACCGCTCATGCCATGCAGGGCGATTCGGAGAAATGCCTGAATGCCGGTTGTGACGCGTACGCCACAAAACCGATCGATCGGCACGACCTGGTCGAATTGGTGCGTCGGTATGCCACAAAAACCCATGAATCGGCGGCCGGCGCAAGCATCTGAGCCAGTGTTTCCATAGGGTGGGTGACACTGCCAGTAATGGGTGGCACCGCCAAGGCACGAGGGTCCATGACAGAATCGGCGGATTCCATGCCGGCCTTTGCCGGATACTGATTCGTTTGCCACCGACTTCAGTCGGTGGTGGACGACATTTTTATTTCCCCTCAGCCGGCTTCAGCCGGGATTTCTTGGTTTGATCCCGACAAGGGCGAGATCCGTTCGGTCCGCCCTATTGTCACACACCCCATCCCGGCGGTCGCGGGATCGATACGACTACGGCCGACCAAGGGCATTTCGAAATCGGGAAGTTATTCAACCTGGGTTCCTAAGGCCCCCCACAATCTGCCGAGTGCCCGGGATCCATGAAAAAAAGATGGACTTCCTGCCCCGAATAGGGCTTGACTCCACCCCAGATCCCGTTAGGCTATCCGGTCTGGTCGGGGCGAGGAATATCCTCGTGCCGACAGGGGGGCCGCCGGATCGGCGTCCCGATGCTCTTTGACAAGTAAACAGAGATCGCCGCGAGAATGTGAGGTTCGCGGGAAGGCTGCAATCCTCCCCGTGGGCTGAAACCCGAGATCGTTTGACTGATTAATTTCAGGATGACGATCAAAGGTGTTCTGTTTGCCGGTCACTTGTGATCGGTGAACGTTCAAACATTCTCGTTTGCAGACGAGCGTTTGAGTCCGACGTATTCGGGTTTTTCCCGAGTGCGTCAATCAATTCGCAGAACACACTGAGTCGCGTTTTCGCGGCTCGTGTTCAACGATAAACAATCGATGAGTTTGATCCTGGCTCAGAACGAACGCTGGCGGCGTGGTTAAGGCATGCAAGTC
>JBHHUV010000344.1:0-3211 GCA_046754005.1 Phycisphaerae bacterium
AGGAGTACGATCGCCGCCAGCCCCGGCAGCGTTGCGATCGATCCCATGACGATGTGTAAATAGACAACCGGAATGGCCGCCAGCAGCGTGAACATCGCGATCCCGGCGATTCCGCCGGTCCGACTTCCGCGCGTCGCAACCGCCGCGGCCACCGCCAACATCAACATGCCCGTGAACAGATGTATGACAAAGAACGAATGCGCGTTGAGCCCGAAGAGCCAGTAACAGGCGGCCGTGACGGTGACGGGTACGATGGCCATGGTGGCCGGGTATTCGGCCGTTCCGGTCGCGTGAATGGTCATGAAGTAATCTTCAGCGAGAGATCCGGTTTCGGCGAAGTTCGCGGCCGTTCGGCAGAACGTCGGTACGTCGGCCAGCCCCGCCGTCCATGTCATCGGGTAAGGCGTTGCCGCCATGATTGCCGCCAGGATGAGATACATGGCCGAGATACCGACGATTGCCGCGGTCTCAAACCGACTCCTGTCGGCAAACAATCGAACGGTAAACTCGGCGATCGCCCGGCGTCCCAGGATGAGAACGGCCAAGGCTATCGCCGCGAAAAAATATCGCGCCCACATGCTCCCAACCGCCCCTACCAGGGCGAGCGATGTCACCGAGACCAGGACGACTGACAGTAGACACGCGACGCCGGCTACCAAGGCGGTGGACCATCGTGGCAGTTGATTTGCGTTGAGCCAACGAAGCAGAACCAGCCCGGGTACCGTCAGCAGGATGGCAATGGCAACTGCTTGTCCGACCAATCCGACAGCGGTTGCGATGTCGTGCGAGGCCAATGGCATGGGACCGGCGCCGTCGCCATCGCCGACAAACATGCCCCCCACCGAGGCCACCCCGAAACCCAGCCACGCCAGGCAGAAGAGATTGCGCGGACTCAGCCACCTGATGTGCAACAAGGCCACACGTCCGGGTTTGGTCACGCTTGGTCGTCTTCCTTGCAGGCACCCGGCGAACCGCAGGTCTCCGACGTCGCTTCGGATCGGGTGTCTTGCTACGTGCAGCGTCTCGAGGTCGACTCCGGCCCCGCGGTGTATCTGAAAGGCCGTGTGGACTGACTGCGGGGGCGGGTAGTTGAAGAATGCTCAACCAGCGCCGCACCTTGTTCTATCGGTAGCCCGCCCAGTCGGCGTCCAATCGAGTATCACACGCTTGCGCGTTTGGGCATGAATGTACTCCAGCGTGGATCTTCAGCAGGCTCTGTGCCTCGCCCCCAGCACCGTTTTCAGGAAGCGAGCGTCGCATTGGAAGCCGGTGTCGGCGGGAGATCGAGTCCTACCTGTGTCGAGCGGGTTCAGAGCGACACGTCTATTCGAGGCACTGGTCTCCAGTCGTTGGAACCATGGGATGCAAGCTTGTGTCACAGTTTTTGGATAGTTTCTAAGCTTGAAACACACGGAAGGACGATGGAACTGTTTGACAGAGGTTCCTCATGTTCAAGATCCTGCTGATCAACCCTCCTCGCGATCACCTGGTCCGCCTGGACACACCGAAGAACGTGGACCTTGGTGAAATCTCCTCGTTCCCGCCTATTGGTCTCATGTATTTGGCGGAGGCGCTGCGTCGGCGCGATGCCACATTTGATGTTCGAATTCTCGATGCAGTCACCGCCGGTCATGGGTATGAGGCAGTGGCGGCCGTTGTCTCTGAGTACCAACCGGACGTGGTCGGCCTGACTTTGTTTACGTACACCTTCTATGACGCATGGAGGACTGCCGGCGAGATCAAACGGACTCATCCCGAAATCCCAATCGTAGTTGGTGGTCCACACATGCATCTTTTTGCGTTCGAGACACTGGCACACTCATGCTTTGACTATGGAGTGGTCGGGGATGGCGAGGATGTTCTATCGGACTTGTGTGAGGCCCTGTCGCGTGGGCAGAAGCCGGCGGAAGCACGAGGTCTGATCTTTGGTGGACCCGGCAGGGTGCGCGGATCCATCGAACCGGCCGAAATCGTCAATCCCGATGCCTTCACCATTCCCGCGATCGATTTGATTGACCTGTCGAAGTACTACAGCACCATTGGAAAGAGGGCCGCGGTTGGGACGATCTGCACGTCTCGCGGTTGCCCCTATCGATGTACGTTCTGCCAGGTACCGCAACGGCGCTATCGGATGCGATCGGCAAGTGCGGTGGTGGATGAGATGGAGGCCTATATTTCTCGGGGTGTGACGGATTTTTTCTTCTTTGACGATCTTTTCAATATCACCACTCGTCGCGCGATCAACGTTTGCCGCGAGATCCTGAGGCGGGATCTCGATGTGAGCTGGATGTTTCGTGGTCGAGCCGACCAGATCAACGAAGAAATGCTGACGGTCGCCAAGAGGGCGGGCTGTCATACGATATCCGTGGGGATTGAAGCGGCGACCGACGAAGGTCTGACTGAGATCAACAAGCGTCTCACGATCGACCAGGCGTTTCGATCGGTACGTCTCATCCGCAAGCACGGCATCTCTTGTTCGACGAATTGGATCGTCGGATTTCCACATCAGAAAACACACAGGGATCTGGATTATCTGCTGAGTACGGCCATCAAGATGGACGCCGATCATGCTCAGTTCAGCGTGCTTCAGTGTCTTCCGGGAAGCGCTTTGTACGACCAGGCGGTGGATGAAGGGGGTCTTGATCCAGACGCATGGCTGAATTATGTTCGCAACCCCGTGGAGTCCTTCAGTCCGCCGATCTGGGAGAAGCATTTCACCAAGGCCGAGCTGTTTGCCTTCTACGAGAAGGCGTTCCGCAGTTATTACCTGCGTCCAAGGGTCGTGCTTCGTGAGCTTTTGAAGATTCGGGGATGGGGAGAACTGGCGGCCAAGGCCAGATCCTTCAAGGTCGTCTTCCTGAATCGCCGAGGATTAGTCCCGCTGACGCATCGGTTTCGAATGAGATCATTCACACGATTTTCCAGGCCGGCTTCGGCGTGATCGGCAGGCTCAATCCAGCGTTTGGCGTGATTCATTAGAATGGAGACGATGGGATTCGAACCCACGACCTTCGCATTGCGAACGCGACGCTCTCCCAACTGAGCTACGTCCCCGGTAGTTAGACTTGTTGATGATATTTCACACACCCGTGGAATGCAAGGCGGCATCAAGTCGTCGATGAGTCGGGGGTCCATGACAGTTCAGGCGGGATCTTGGCGCAGCACAGTCCGGCTTAATCCGTCCCGGAGGGACAGAGGAGCGTTGCCACGG
>JBHHUV010000345.1:0-3210 GCA_046754005.1 Phycisphaerae bacterium
GGAATGAGCGAATCCATCCAACCGGCCGGGAAGGGGAGGGGAAATGACGACAAAAATCGACAATCCACAAAAAGTTTCTCAAAGTCGGAGCGAGACGCGCGAGGAACTGAAGCTGCGAGAGGTCCGGGCCCGAGACCAGATGGTCCAGGTGGACTACCGCTTACAGGCCCTCGAGATCAATTTCGAAGAGTGCCGGGCGGAACTGGCCCGGCTCGAGGGATTCAGCCTCACAGGCCTGTTCAGCGCCCTGACGGGCAGCAAGGAATCGAAACTCAAACAAATACAGGATCAATGTGCGGAGATCGAGCATCAGATCGACACCTGTGAGTCCGAGCAGGTAGCCTTGCAACGAGAGGTGAGCGAGATCGAACAGGCCATCGCCCAAGCACTAACCACGGAAACCAGCCACGAATCCCCGCTGGCAGACAACACCGAGGGAACGGAAACACAAAGCGGGTTGTCCGGAGATCAACCGGCCACCCGATCCGCCATCGACACGATACAGAAGGCGATCGATGCCTGTGAGGAGACCCTTCGAGACCTGAACAACGAGCAGGAGACGACCAGCACCCTGGGTCGGTGCACGGTGGTCGATGTGAAGGGAGTGCTCGGAGGGATGATGAATGTCTCGCGTCACGGAACAAGCAAACAATGCGCATCTCGCGTCAGCCAATCGCTCCGCCGATTCCGCAACAGGCTCGCCGCGGTCATGGCCCTGAATCCTACGGAGGGGAAGGAAGCACTCGGCGCCACCGATGCGGAATTGGAGGAAATGGAGAAGAACTTCTCAGCGCAATGGCTCGCATCATCGGCAAGCGGCGAGGAATCCG
Organism: Phycisphaerae bacterium; assembly: GCA_046754005.1. Lineage (GTDB taxonomy): Bacteria > Planctomycetota > Phycisphaerae > UBA1845 > UTPLA1 > CAYXGR01. The sequence continues at coordinate 831 of JBHHUV010000345.1, forward strand.
CCGATCACGTGGAACGCACGCTCATGACCACAAACATGCTGCTCGAAAAGCTGATGAACGAATCTCGACAGAGCAAGTCATCCTGCGAAGTCCAGTAGGATGGGTCATCAGACCCATCTGCTGATCATGTGTCGAATAAGAGTCTCGTAGGGTGGGCACCTCCCACCATTTTTCTATTTTGTATCGTTTGTTGCGAAGTCTCGCAGGATGGGCAATGCACACCATCCACCGAGCACGCCCCCATCCCGCTCCGAAGGAGCGCAGGCGCTTGGCCACGGGTGGAGCGCAGCGAAACCCGTGGAAAAAGACGCATACTTCTTCACCATCTCGCCCTGAAAGGGCGAGGGCATGCCACCCTGCTGCGTGCGCTATTCCACCGTGACCGACTTGGCCAGATTGCGCGGCTTGTCGACGTCGCAGCCGCGAAGCACCGCCGCATGATAGGCAAGCAGTTGCAGCGGGACGATCGTCACCATCGGTTGCAGCGGCTCCGGAACATGCGGCACGTAAAACACATGCTCGGCGAGCGACGCAATCTCCTCGTCCCCCTCGGTCGCCACGGCGATGATCCGCCCCTTGCGCGCACGCACCTCCTCGATGTTACTGATCACCTTGTCGTACTGCGTCCCACGCGTCGCGATAAAGACAACCGGCATATCCTTGGTGATCAGGGCGATCGGACCGTGTTTCATCTCGGCGGAGGGCATTCCCTCGGCGTGAATGTACGAAATCTCCTTGAGCTTCAGGGCCCCTTCCAGCGCCGTGGGATAGTTGTATCCCCGCCCCAGGTAGAGCCAGTTCTCCGCGTCCTTGAACCGCTCGGCGACGGCTCGAATCGCGTCGTTCTGAGAGATGATCGTGCCGATTTTGTCTGGCAGGGTGCTCAGTTCGTCGAGGTAGGACTGTAGATCGGGCTGGGAAAGGCCGCGCCGACGCCCCAGGTGCAGGGCGATCATCGTCAGCACGAGCACCTGACCGATATAGGCCTTCGTGCTGGCAACCCCGATCTCCGGACCGACATGCAAATAGACGCCCGCATCGGTTTCCCGGGCGATCGTCGACCCCACGGCGTTGACGATGCCGACCGTCAACGCCCCTTTCTCACGGGCCTCGCACAGGGCCGCACGCGTGTCAGCCGTCTCGCCGGACTGGCTCATGGCCATCAGCACCGTCCCGTCGTTCATGATCGGGTTCCGATACCGAAACTCGGACGCATACTCCACCTCGGTCGGAATCCGCGCCAACTCCTCCAGTAGATACTCCCCGACCAGCCCGGCATGCCACGCCGTCCCGCAGCCGGTAATGACTATCCGCTTGCAACGAACCAGGTCCCGAGCAAGGTTCGTCAGCCCGCCGAGATAGACGCGCCCCTCCTGAACATTCACCCGGCCGCGCATGCAGTCGTTCATCGAGTCGGGCTGCTCGAAGATCTCCTTGAGCATGAAGTGTTCATGAGAACCGAGTTCGATGTCCTCCAGGCTGATCTCCAGTTCCTTGACATCCTTGTTGACCGGCAACGCGTCAAGCGTTGTCGTGCGGAAGCCATCCTCCCAAACCGTCGCCATCTCGCCGTCCGACAGGTAGATCACCTGCGTCGTGTGCTGAATGATCGCGGCGGCATCGGACGCGACGACATATTCATCGTCCCCGACACCGATGATCAGCGGGCTGCCCTTGCGGGCGGCGATGATCCGACCCGGCTCTTCCGAACAGATGACGACGATGCCGTAGGTTCCGCGAACGTCCTTCAGCGCCGTCCGGACGGCAGCCTCGATGTCATCCTTGTAGAAATGCCCGATGAGCTGGACCAGCACCTCCGTGTCGGTATCACTCTGAAACTCGACCCCGCGATGCTGAAGATAGGTTCTCAGGGCCTGGTAGTTTTCGATGATCCCGTTATGGGCAATGGCGATCCGGCCGGTCGCGTCGACGTGCGGGTGAGCGTTGTTGTCGTTGGGCTCACCGTGCGTCGCCCATCGAGTATGCGACATGCCGCAGGTTCCGCGGATCTCGCGGGAAACAAGTTTCTTCTCCAGCACCGAGATCCGACCGGCCGCCTTCTCCATCTGAAGCGTGCCGCCATGCTCCACAGCGATCCCCGCCGAGTCGTACCCCCGATACTCCAACCGTTTCAAACTCTCAACAAGAATGGGGGTGGCATCACGAAAACCGGTATAGGCGACGATTCCGCACATGGGTTGGCTACTCCTGAGGCTTCTCTATTCCTGATAATCAACGCGAGGCGCGATGCCCGTCTCTACAGAGTGTATCCGAAAACTACTGTGGCACCGGTTTCCAACCGGTAAGCCCTGAAAGGGCGCCATGACAAAGCCCAGGGCGCCAGCCCTCGTTGTTCTACACATCCGAAAGGCGTCGCGAT
>JBHHUV010000346.1:0-3187 GCA_046754005.1 Phycisphaerae bacterium
CCCATGAAGAACAGAGTCGAATCCCCGATGATCACACCGAAGATGCCGGTGAACATCATCAGATACAGGTTGCCGTCAATGCGGCTGACCACCAGGCCCGCGAGAATCAGGGGAATGTCCTCCGGCAGCGGCAATCCGAGGCCCGCGGCCAGGAGAATGAGGAACAGGCCCAGATAGGACCAGTGGCTCAGGAATTCCCAGACAAATTGCTCCACATCAGGCTCCGAGGACCGGGGGATGCCTAGGGGAACCCGGCAGTCACATAGGTAGAAGCCTCAACATCTACGGATGCATCGGCTCTTTTCACGATCCGATCAAGTGCAGCGGTGGCCTCGATTCGAACCCGCTCTTCCGGGTCAGATTGTAACATCCGCAGCCAGGCTTGGCGCTGAGGGTCCGGTATGGCCGAGACGAAGCGGACCAGCCACACGCGGCGGCCCACCGACAAGCCCGAGAGTCGCTGTTGCATCTCCGCCCGACCGGGTTCCCCGAGACGATAGAGGGCGGCACAGGCCTCATCGACCACCGCGGGTGCACGGGCATCCACCAGGCATCGCCCCATCACCCCCGCGGCGCGGTGGGGCGGTTTCAGATCAGCCAGGACCACAACGGCCGCTGCGGCGACGCGCTCGCGATAATCTTTTCGCAACCTGAACAGCGTCTTCTCGATTCTCTTGTCATCAAGAAACGCGCTGGCGACCTGGATCGCGGCGCATTGCTGCTCCTCGGAGGTCGGGTTTCGAATGCTGTTGATGATTTCCGGAAGGACATGCCGCGCCAGGCGGGGCTTGGCCCGCAGAAGAGCGGCATGGGCGCGAAGCTCCTCCGGGGTCCGGTTCTGAAACGAAGAAACGATCTTTTGGACACGGGATTTCAACTGCCGGTGTTCGTAGATGCGCCAAATCAGGAAGACCGTCGAGCCGACGATGGCGACCGTGAGGATGCACGCGGAAAGCGAGACAAACACGTGGCTCCAGACGCCCCCGTTCTGTTTCGACGACTGCTTCACATGTTCAGAATGGGCGATATTCACGCCGACGCACCCTTGGGAAACCATATTTCTAAATATAGACGCCTGTATTTAATGGGTCATTCGGATGCGGCCGGAAAACCATCCGTCGCCACCCCGAGCCGACGCGTGATCCGCTCGAAGTCGTCCAGCCCCGAATACGTGATCTCCAGCCTCCCGCTGTGTCGACGACGCCCCTCGCGAATGACCACGCGCGTCCCGAGGGCCTCGGTCAGACGCCGCTCCATTTCAGAGACCACCGGTCGCTTGCCATCCCGCGGCTTGTTCCGAGAACCGGCCTTGCCCGGACCGGCGGCCGCCAATTCAGCACGTCGCACCGACCAGCTTTCAGAGACGATTCGCCGGGCCAGGTCAATCTGTTGGCGGCGATCCTTCGCGCCCAGGATCGCCTTGGCGTGCCCGGCCGAGATCGACCCATCCGAAAGAAGATTGAGAACTTCGTCATCCAATCCCAGAAGGCGGATGTAATTCGCGACCGTAGCCCGATCCTCGCCCGTTCTGGACGCGATTTCCTCGTGTGAGAGACGCTGAGACTCCTCAAGGCTCTTGTAGGCCCGGGCGCGCTCGACGGGATTGAGATCCTTCCGCTGGATGTTTTCCACCAGGGCCAGCTCCAGCAACCGGTCATCCTTTACCCCCCGAACGATGGCCGGAATCTCGGTCAGACCCGCAAGCCGGGCCGCGCGCAGCCGTCGTTCACCGGCGACCAGTTCATAGCCCCCTTCGGCGGGGCGGACCACGATGGGCTGAAGCGTACCCTGCGTCTTCATGGATTCAGAGAGACTCACCAATGCGTTGGCATCGTAATCGCGACGCGGTTGCATGGGATTTCGACGAATCACGTCCGGTGAAAGCATCAGCAGCCGGTGAATCTCGGCCACCGAAGACGAAGCGTCACTTGGCTCCCCGGTCGACGAGACGGACAGGGTTGTGGATGCCATCCTGCCGTGGGGATGCCCGAGATCGCCCGAGATCAGCGAGGAAAGGCCTCGGCCGAGCCGCTTGGTTGATTTGGTCATGAATCTGATCCTTACATACCGGCGAGGAGGTTGGCGTGCGGACGATCATCTTGCCGAGTAATCCGCACGCCAGGATCCCGCCTTAACAACACAGTCAGTCGAATGTCCACCTTCAGCCACCCATTACACAAAGTATCAAATGGTTCATTGGATGGAGATGTTCGTCACAACCCGTTTCGAGGCCGGTGTTGTTCCACGTGGAACTCATCAGGGCTTCCTCAATCCCGCGGGCATCGGCATCCCACAGGTCGCAGGTCGCCGGATGACTGAAGCCGCGGCGGCCAAGACCTTTCGGAAGCACCCTCGCTGGATTGCGTTGTTGTTCCACGTGGAACGACACCCATCGTAGGATTCAAGACCCATTCCCTGCTCGGTCATTTTCACAAGGGGTGTGGATAATAAAGGAGATGGATGCTGGGTTCAATCTGAAATCTGAGGTTACCCTGAAAAACGAAATGGATGACGATTCCCATGCCGGTTCATGCCGGCCCGTGATCGCGAGGAGTCAGAAAACACGAGGATCCTTTCCCGGTCTGGAAAAGGATCCCCGTGCGATTACTCAGAGATTGGGCGCCAATTCGGCGTCATGATTCGATGCGGTTACTCCGTTCCAGCGGGATCGGGATCGGGATCGCCGTTGCCGCCGTCGGAGCTGTCGTCCGTGCCGGAGCCGTCGCTGGAGTCGTCGGGACCGTGATGCATCCCTCCGAAACCACCGCCTTGTCCGTTCACTTGGACGAGGATGTTACCATCGAAGTTCTGCAGCAAATCCAACAACCCTTGATCCAGTGTGCAGGTGCCTGATGCCTGGAATGCGGTCGCGAACAGGAACGCCGTCGCAGCCATCATCTTCTTCGACCTCTTCGCAAACAATTTGACCATCGATTGAGTCTCCTTACTGGTATCGTGAGCACTGGGCTCCCGAGTTTCGCGCGAGGACCAATCTCGACCGGCAACACGCCAGACCCCAAGAACGTATGATTCGAAATCAATCGAGGCAAATGAGGTTTTCAAGATATGGATGTTTGAGCCCCATTTTATCGGACACTTGATCATTCCTGATGGGCAACTGGTTCTTTCTCGGAAACAGTGAGCCACCTCCTATCGGAATGATCGCAATCACACCAAGACGTCATTT
>JBHHUV010000347.1:0-3165 GCA_046754005.1 Phycisphaerae bacterium
AGGTGCAGGACGGCGTGTTCGGCGCCGCCGAGATAGAGATCGATCCCGCCCACATGAGGTGTACCATCCTTTTTGTTGGAGACCATCCAATAGCGTTCGGCCTGTTTGCCACAGAATCGATCGTGGAGTTGGGGTTCCAGGAAGCGCAGGTAGTACCAGCACGAACCCGCCCACTGTGGCATGGTGTTTAGCTCTCGTCGCCAGGTCTTCCCGTCTCGCTTGATTGTGGCCCAGCCCCGGGCACGGCCCAGTGGAGGATCGGGTAGTTCATTCTCATCCCGATCTGAGGACACTGGTCGATAATCATCGATTTCCGGAAGTTCGAGCGGGAGTTCGGATTCGTCGAGGGTTACGACTTCACCATCCGGTCCGTGTAGGATGGGAAAGGGTTCGCCCCAGTAGCGCTGCCGGCTGAAGAGCCAGTCGCGAAGTTTGTAGTTGATTGTGCCGTGGCCACGACCTCGCTCATTGAGCCAGTCGGTGATGCGTTTTTTGAATTCGGCCGTGGTCAACCCGTCGAATTCACCCGAATTGATCGCCGTGCCGTCGCCGACGTAGGCCTCGCGCAATGGGCCGGAATCGGTGGTGGAAGCCGGCTTTACGACTTCGCGGATCGGTAGATTGAATTGTGTGGCGAACTCGAAGTCTCTCGTGTCGTGGGCGGGGACGGCCATGATGGCGCCAGTTCCGTAAGTGATCAGCACGTAGTCGGCCACCCAGATCGGGATCTTCTCGTTGTTGACTGGATTGAAGGCGAACGTGCCTGTATCCACACCCGTTTTTTCCCTGGCCTCGACGGTCCGGGCCAGATCGGAACGGCGCGACGCCTGTTCGCAATAAGCATGGACGGCCGGTTGGCATTTGGGTGTGGTGATCTTCTGCACGAGTGGGTGTTCCGGCGCCAGCACCATATAGGTTGCGCCGAACAGCGTGTCCGGCCGCGTGGTGAAGACGAAGATCGACTCCTCGAAACCGACGATGTCGAACCGTACCTGTGCGCCTTCGCTTCGGCCGATCCACTCGCGCTGCATCCTTTTGACCGATTCCGGCCAGTCGAGGGGCTCGAGGTCGTTGGCGAGGCGGTCGGCGTATCGGGTGATGCGGAGCATCCATTGCCGCATGGGACGGCGATAAACCGGATGGTTGCCGCGATCGCTCAGGCCCTCGTTGGTCACTTCTTCGTTCGCAAGAACAGTCCCGAGCATCGGGCACCAATTGACGGGCACTTCGGCGAGGTAGGCGAGTCGGTGGTTGTCGACGTAGGCCCTCACTTCGCGTTCGCCTTCGACAAGGACGAACTCCGGAATCTCCAGTTCCGAGATCGGTCGGGCGCGGTCTGCTTTCGGGTCGTACCAACTATTGAAAAGCTGCAGGAAGATCCACTGCGTCCAGCGGGTGTAGGCCGGATCGGTGGTGGCGATTTCGCGATCCCAGTCGTAGCTGAAGCCCAGCATTTTGAGCTGGCGTCGAAACGTGTTGATATTGTGTTCCGTCGTTTTTGCCGGGTGTTGGCCTGTTTCCACGGCGTACTGTTCGGCGGGGAGGCCGAAGGCGTCCCAGCCCATCGGGTGCAGGACGTTGTATCCACGCATGCGGCGATAGCGGGCGACGATGTCGGTTGCGGTGTATCCCTCGGGGTGGCCGACGTGGAGACCGGCGCCGCTGGGGTAGGGGAACATGTCCAGGACGTAGTATTTCGGCTTCGAGGGGTCGAAGTCCGGGTCGCCGGGATTGGGGGTTTTGAAGGTCCGATGTTCCTCCCACCAGGTCTGCCACTTGGGTTCGATTTCGCTCGGTTGATAGTCGCTCATCTTATGATGCTTTCGTCGTACGTAATGCTTCCGATTCATTCATGCGGCGCCGGGATCGGTATCGGATAAGGTAAGCTGAACGCGCGTTACGGCCAATGATGATCGGACGCGGGTCGTATGATCGGCCCTGTTTTTCTGCGATCCATCGTGATCTTTGGTTGATTCATAATCTCGATTTCGGCTAAGTGTTTTCTCGGTAGCCGGTTACCTGCGTCCATCCGATTTTGAGCATGCTTCGTTGTCGCCTGGGGACATCGTGCCGCTATAACCGGAACCGGGTCCGATTTAATCGTCTCCTGTCATACTGTCCCTAATTGCTGCGTTTATGGCAAGTTATGAATCTACGTTCGATGTTGCTCGATCGGGCATGCCGGATGCACAGGAACCCTGACGTGAAACTCACCGGCGGGAATGGCTTCGCGGAGTTGCGGAGCGGTCGTCGAGCGGTTCCTGGGGGGATATCAATGGATAATCATCAATATCAGGCGGATCTGAGCAAATTGTTGAAGGATATCGGGGCGTTGCCTACGCCGGAGCAGTCCGAAGTGGACCATACGGCTGACGAGGGGGAGGGGGTCCATGAATCGCTGAATCAATCGGTGGGTGATTTGAAGGAGGCCGTTGATTACCTTCGACTAGCGGTGAAATACCTGCTGTTCGATCTGGAGGCGACTCGGCGGGAGAATGACTATCTGCGACAGATGCTTGCTGAAGAGCCCGAGATCTGAACCGCTCGACGCGAATCCTCAAGCGGACGGAAGGGCCGGTCTGATCCGCCTTCAAAAAATATACCCGATAAGGAGAGAGGAAGAGCGCAGGTACGGTTATTCGGCCTGCGTTTTTCTATGCGCATATGAAGATGGTCGACCCTCCCCTGGCTCAACCATCTTGCCTGTGTTTTTCCCAACCGGGACCGTGGAATTAAGATCAACGAGATAATAACTTCTCGATGGTTGGGGTGACGATACTGCCGCAGTTGGCCAATGGCCATTTCTAAACCGGGAAGTCTTCTCATTTGTGATCCTGAGCATTGTGTTCAACACTCGGTATGCTGCAAGCGCCCTTTCAGGGCTGGGTGTCAATTAACCGCGATAACCCAGGGCGGCGTTTCGCTCTGCCCTGGGCTGACATGTTGCAGCCCCTACGGGGCGAAAACTGCGGTCGGCAAAGGGCCTTTTCGAAACAGGGAAGTTATTTATCTTGCGATCCTTACGAGGTTTTGGATGGACCATTATTCGATGTCGCCTGCGGTCGTTTCGCTGGGGCCCATCGGCTTTGGTTTGGATTCGATCAGGTTTTTTCTGAAGAAGCGGGCGATTCGTTCGTAGAGGCGCATCGAGACGTGGGGGTCGGG
>JBHHUV010000348.1:0-3139 GCA_046754005.1 Phycisphaerae bacterium
CAACACGATCCTCGGACCACGCAGTCTTTTTTGCCACTGTGCCCGCGGAGTCATCACCCGAACATTCGTGTGGCGGCCGGCGAGGCCCTGCTCGACCCTGTCGGCCTCGATTCGGAGGTCGGTCCGGTCGAGGGCCGACAAGGCGATAAATCCTGGTTGTCGGTCGGACATGCCCACGGCGATAAACCCGCCGGCATAATTTTCCACATACGTGATCGTATCCACGTTGGCCGTAGTACCGATCCGCTGATAGGCCACGTAGGCACCCGCCACCAGCACGGCCACGAATACGATCGAGACCCATCGACGACTGGGTTGTGGGGCTTTTTCGCCCGTATCCGCGCCGAAGGCATGGGAATGAACGGGTTGACACTTACACGCAGCCAATGAACCTACTCCAATTGGCGCAGGACTGAACTAGCCTCCCGCCGTGATAAACCTGAATTCCGCCATGACCGTGCCCTATTGCAGGAATCGAAATTTTTTGCAGCGATGCACCCGGCATCGCAGTCGGAACCGCACCTGGATCCTGGGATTCTGGTAGTGGACCGGAATACCGATTTTCGGACCTCCCTATGCAGTTCGGCAGGGGTTTTTCCGCAATTCCCCATCACCCAACGGGAATACAAGCTGGTAGGAGGCGTGTTCTTCCGATTGATGGGGTGTGGAATGTCGGACAAGGGGAGCGGCACGAGTGATGGTAGTAGGTTGGAAAATCGGTAAATAAGACGTGGCACGAGTCATTTCATGAGACGAAAGCCGTCATCCAAAGAGTTTCTCGATCTGTTGGAGCCGATTCGCGACTCGCTCTATCGTTATACGGGGCGGATGGCGTGGGATCGGGAACAGGTCGGGGATATCGTTCAAGAGGCCGTGATGGTCGCCTGGCGAGAATTCGAACGCTTTCAACCGGGCACCAACTTCAAGGCGTGGATGTTCAAAATCCTGATCAATACGCTGTATCGATTAAACAAACGCGTGGCCCGTCAACGCGAGACTTCGCTGGATGAGACCCGGATCGAGCTTCATGCCGTTCTGGAGCGGGAAGATACTTGGGCTTCGCTGTTGGACAACCCTGATCGACTGAGACAGATTTTAGATGATCGTCTTGCCCATGCGCTCGACAGGCTGGGTCTCGACGAACGGGAGTGCCTGTTGTTGCGTCTGTTGGAGGGTTTCAGCTACAAGGAAATCGCCGCGGCGTTGGAGATTCCTCTCGGCACGGCCATGTCCCACGTCCATCGCGCCCGGGCAAAGCTTCGTGAGCAACTCTCGGCGCTTGCGATCGAGCACGGTCTGATCAAGGAGCATGCGGGATGAACTGCAAAGAAACTCGAAAATGGATGAGCCCTTATCTTGACTCCGAACTGGGGGCGACGAAAACCTTCGAGGTCGGTGCTCATCTGAGCGACTGCCCGGGGTGCAAGTCCCGGTTTGAGTCCGAGCGCAAGGTGGATGATCTGGTTCGCTCCCGTCTTCAAAAAGACGTGATGCCGCCAGAGATGTGGGAGCGAATCAGCCGCACAGTCTCCGAACCCAGGTGGGTGCGCCAGCTTCGATCACCGCGAACCCTCGCCCTGGCTGCCTGTCTGGCAATGGCCGTTCTGGGAACTGTACTGATTCGGTCTCGCCCTTCTGGAGGAGAGACTCCGGAGTTCGTTCAATCGCTGCTGGTTGCGGCGCCGGACAATGTTCCTTTTGCCGACGCGGATATGGATCGGATCGACATCATGCACTTGCTGGATGATCGCTTCGACGGGAAGTTCACGCTGGCCGTCGCGGACGAGCACATGGATCGCCATCGATTGGAGTTCATCGAGGCCGTTGACCGGACGGATGAAAATGGCCGGGCCTATGTCGAATTGCGCCTCAATTGTTGCGGTCGCCCGGTTCTCATGGCCTTAGCGCGACGCGGCGCCGACGAGTTGCCCAGTGTATTTTCAAACGCGCCCTTGAATGGGGCGACCTCCGCGATCGAAATTGACGGTGTCCATCTCGCCACGAAGAATTTCGGCGGGATCATCGCGGTGGTCGCTTCCCGCCATCCTGTCGAACAAATCGCGTCCGGTCTGAAATACAGCAAGGCTTGATGTGGGTCTTGTGGGTGTTCGTGTAGGTGTTTGAGTGAAGGGGGATTTCGCAGAGTCCTGGGCCTTTCTGCCGTAATTCAACGCTGAAACACCCTTGGATTCATTTCTCAAGTCACTCCAAACCATACACTTACGACAAGAATCCGATCGTCGGGGGGCATCATCCGGTGTTCGAATATTGAATCGCCCTTCGTCATCTCGGACCGGTTCTCTCCATAATTGACAGATTCTTCCATTTCCCTCGGTCCAATCCACTGGCCTCGTGCGTGATAAGGATAGAGACCTGGTGACTGAAATGGAGGCAATCCGATGTCCGCACGCAAAGCACGACGCATTCGACGATCCGCCCAGAGCCGCTCGGCCAACCGAGACGGTCTGGGCGTCAGCGAACTCTTCACGGCACCCAGCGCCCACGCCGAAGCGATCCTCGCCACCCAGGATGTTCGCCTCATGCGATACCTGCTGGGGTATTGAACGCCTGTCGCGGGTTCAATAGGAGGCGTTAAGACGCCCGTGGTCGGTTCGGATCGGTGTCTGTCCGGAATGCTGGCGGCAGGACTTGAACCTGCGACCCAGGGCTTATGAATCCCTTGCTCTGCCAACTGAGCTACGCCAGCAACTTTAATATCTATAAAGAGTTACAATTAATTGACCTAGTCCCAGGTTCTCCTTGACGACAACCGGCAACCCCGCAACTATCTGTTTATCAGCATTCTCGGGGGCCTGGTTGTAAGGGGTATGTGTTGCCATGCCATCGCCACGAAGCAAGTAATATAAAGTCCAAGAAGACGTACCCGACTGTCCCGCTGTCTCCGCGCGCAAACGGCCAATGGTTCAAGAAAAACCTTGGCAAACTCCACTTCTTGGGCGTACGGGCTGACCCAAGGGCAAGCCAGCATGAGTATAGCCGCCAAGCGGCGGATCTGCACGTAGGCCGAACAGCCCCATCCTAGAATAGCGATAAACCCACCGCGAAGGGAGTCGCGAATACCTATGGGTCCATGACAGTTCAGGCGGGATCTTGGCGCAGCACAGTCCGGCGAAATCCG
>JBHHUV010000349.1:0-3138 GCA_046754005.1 Phycisphaerae bacterium
CGCAGCTCCAGTAGTCGACGTCCACCCTATCCGCCCGGGCGGCCTCGGCCGCGTGGGCCGCCCGGTATGCGTTTTTGTGTCCCTTGAGGGGGAAATCCCGGGCGACAAAGCGCACTTTGCCCTTGTGCTTTTTCATCAGTACGGCCATGTGGTCGTGGAGCCAGGCGCAGGCGCTGCACTGAAAATCGAGAAAGGCGATGAGGGTGATGGGGGCATCATCCGGACCCAGGGCCGGTTGATCGCGTGTGTCTATCTCAAACACGGGGTTTTCTGGTGATGGCAGGAAGAGGGTGATCTCGGCCTCGTTCCGCAAGGCTTCGGAGAATGCAAGGGTGGCCCGCTGCAATTCCTTTTCCTTGAGATAATGCATGACGCTGCGAAGTCCTTCCGGTGTATTGATGTCCGTCTGAATGCGCTTCCGATTGAGCGCGTAGAACCGGCGCGCGTCCGCCTCTGTCACTTCGTTCATGCGTTTTTTGATTTCTCGGGAGAGCAATTCCTCCTCGGGGACGTGTTCGCGTTTCGCCTGCTCCTTCAGGAGGAGATCGTTCACGAATTGTTCCAGTGCATTGGTCCGCAAGGTGTGGGTCTGGCCCTGTGCCTGTCCGACAAGTGGCCTTATGCCACGCTCGATATCCGCGACGGTGATGAATTCCTCGTTCACGCGGGCCAGCACTTTATTGGGATCAGACGGAAGTCCCGATCGGATCGACTCTTGACTCACGGACGACAGGACCGCGGCCTTTCGAAGATCGTCCGCGAATTGCCTGGCGCGAACCCCCTCTCGTTCTAGGCGAAGGCGAGCCTGGATTTTTCCGCGAACTTTCGGGTAATCCGGCCCGTACTCGGCGGCATGTTCGTCGTAATAGAGTCGAATATCTTTTTCGTCAGGATCCGGAGTCTTGTCGACAACCTCCTGCTTCAGTAAGTGATTGACTTCGATGTGCAGACGCCTGGCCTCCTGGTTCAGGAGCATGCGATTGATTTGTAGATACATCTCGCGTACGCGGGTGTCGGCCAACGCCTCGTCTATTTGCAAGAGTTCTTCGATGATGAGATCGTCCACCTCGAAGAGAAAGATCCACTGCTTGTTCACACGGGCCACGGCCTCGTCTGGCGCATCCTCCGGCCGCGCATCGGCGGAACAGGGAGCATCGATCCAGGGTTCGTGGGGCGCGGTTTGAGAATGCGATGCAGGAGTCGTCTTTGTCTGTGTGGACCGCGGCGTTGTATTTTTTTCATTCTGATCGGCCTTGATCGTCGTTCCAGAGATGAGACTCAGGATCGGAATGCCGAGGATCATCAACCGTCGGATGATATTCTTTTTTGCAGAACGACATCGGCGGGTTGCCGATGCTCCCCATTCGATGAACAACAAAAACAACGACCGGCAGGATGCCGATGCTCCCCGGGTTCTTGGACGCACATCAAATCGTTGGTGGGTTTCTTGTTGCATGTCTTACTCCTTCGGCTTGATCCAGCGGTTTGTGCTGGTAATCGATTTCGCACTCAGGTCGATGGAGACAAGGTCGGCGCCGTAGGCGCCGATTCTTCGATTCGGCCCGAACGTGAGCGGCGGTATGAGTCCGGTCTCGTGTTTGTAGAGCCCTTCAAGATCGCGGATCAAAAACTCGCGGCGGGGTTGGCCTCCGGCATCCGTAAGAGATTCGATCAGGAGTCGGCCCGCGCAATAGGCGGACAGCAGCACGGTCGAGGGCGGCGCCGAGATGTTGTGTCTGTTCAGAAAATCTCGATACGCCTGAATGTCCCGAGGCGCCTGTGCGGATCTGACGTTCTGAAAGGTGGCGAAAAGCTTTCCTTGAAACGGTTCGGGGCAATCGAAGATTTCCCTTTCCAAGAACGATCCCAATTGATAGACGCGCGGGGTGCGCCCACCTTCCGAGGTATGTTTCAATATCCGGGTGCACTCGGAAGCCGGGCCAATGAAGAACAGGGCGTCTTGCTTACCAACCTCTTCGGACAGTGTTTCCGGAGTGAATGTTTCCGAGGTGTATTCGGAGAGAACAGTCAATGGAATGTTTCGTCGCCGACACTGGTCTTTGATCGACTTCGCATAGATTTCATAGGGTTTGCCGGCGCGCGACAACAAGCCTGCACGCGGCGTTCCGTCCGGCCCCAGGTCCTCCATGTAAGCATCCACCAGTGCCTTTGCCTGAATGGACATCCCGGACATGAGGTAGAACAAAAAGCGATTCGACCCATCCGGATCGTCCGGCGAGGTTCCCAAGGATCCGATGACGGGAATCTCCCGCTTCGCGGCAAGCTCGATGAGTCGATCTTCCGCATTGGGAACATAGGGCGCGACCAGAGCGAAGATGCTTTCGGTTTCCAGAGTCTTTTTCAATTGATCGATCGATTCGCCGGGCGTCTGACCGGTCGGGATGACACGAAGATCGATTGTTCGATTGTAGATTCCACCGGAGACGTTGATGTCTTCAAAGAGGGCTTCGAGCACATCTTTCACGGTGTTCCCGAGTTTCCCCATCGGGCCATCCATTGGTACCATGGTTGCGATCGTGATGTGCGACGCATCGACGCCGGGATCTCGATCGTCTTCAATGCGTTTCAGGTAGGCGACGAGGCAGGACAGATCGTCCTGGCTCATGCTGAAATGGGGCATGCTCGAACCGATTTTATTTCCGGATGGATCGATCCCACGCGTGATGGCCCGCTTGAGTGTTTCTTCGTCATAGGCCCGGTGTTTGCGGCCCGAGGGGTGCGTGAGACCGTAGCGTTTGGTGAGCATGGACCAGTTGAGATTGGAGGGATAGACCCCTCCCTCCGGCTTGCCCTTGCCGTCGAGACCGTGGCAATTCATGCAGGGGAGCATCTTGGCGGAGACCTTCATGGGCGGATTACCCAGCCACGCATCGATCGGGCTGTCGGAATGGCTCTCACCACTGAGATAGATTTTCTTGCCGATTCGTTCTCGTGGTGAGAGTTGCACATGCGCGGACGGTTGCGCATCCGCCGGATTGAGGTAGAATGCGAAACAGGCAGTCAGTACCAAGATTGGAATCGATCTCATTGGATTTTCGCTTCGGAAAGGTCGTCTCTGGGAGTCTGACTCATTCGTATTTTCCAGTGTGCCCGATAAGCGGCGGCTGTTCGGCCCCG
>JBHHUV010000350.1:0-3136 GCA_046754005.1 Phycisphaerae bacterium
GTCTCTCACCAACGACATCATCGTCAGCGATGTCGCACAAGGTACGACCGCCGCAGATCTCGGAATCGATGGTAATGTGGTCGGCTTGGTTTTAGATGGCCGCAATGTAAATCGACGCGTGACGCGAACCACGCTCCTGAGTGATCTGGGCCCTAGTGGCCTCACGCTCCCCAATGGTGTTCAGATCACGAACGGCAGCGTCTCCGCAACCGTCACGTTCGCCGGCGCGACTCGGGTTCAGGATGTTCTCAATGCCCTCAACGGCGCGAATGCGGGCATACGCGCTTCGATTAATACCGCTGGCAATGGTTTCGAGGTTGAGAATCTCGTCGCGGGGACGCCGCTCGTCATCGGCGAAAACGGAGGAAATGACGCCGACGCTCTGGGGATTCGCACACTCGATCCGTCGATTCCCCTCACGAGGCTGAATGGTGGACTCGGCATTCATCCGGTCACAGGAAATGACATCCGCATCACCAACGCCAACGGTGTTTCGTTCGAAGTGGATCTCAGCAATGCGCAGACCACCGGCGACGTGATCAACGCTATCAACACGGCCTCGACAACGGCCTCCGCCGGTATCACGGCGAGTATCTCACCGGGCGGCGCCGGCTTTCGACTGACCGGTCCCGCCGGACCCAATCCGATCACCGTGGCAAGCCCGAACCCCCCGATTTCCCAGGTCGCTCAGGATCTTGGCCTGACGGGCACCGGAACCGATACGGTGTTGGACGGCCAGATTGTAGGCGCGTTTACCCAAACAGGGATATTAAGCGCATTGTATCGTTTACGGGACGGTCTTCTTTCCGACAATTCCACGGAGATCACTTTGGCCGGCGGACAGATCAACTCCCTTCAGCGGGATGTGGCCAACATCGCCGGAAAGGTGGGCTCCCGATCACGCGACATGCAAAGCCGCGTCACTCAAACCGAGGATGCGGTCGCGGCGACCAGCAATCTGTTGTCAGAATTAAAGGACGTGGATTTTATAGAGGCGGTTACGAAATTTCAACAGGCACAGAGCTCGCTTCAGGCGAGCCTGACAGCCGGGTCAAGAAACCTGAACCTGTCATTGCTGGATTTCCTGCGATGAATGGATGTATCGCGGACAGTGGTGGGTTCACATTCCAAAGTAGAGGTCGCCCCAAGGCGGCCGGGAGTCGAGAGTCATGATGATCGAAACGTCGCGTTTCGGCGGAATCGAAGTAGACGATCAGCGGTTTTTGAATTTCTCCAAGGGCCTGGTGGGCTTTCCCGATGATAGGGAGTTCGCCCTGATACAGACCGGTCCGGACAGC
The DNA here is from genome assembly GCA_046754005.1 of Phycisphaerae bacterium. Classification (GTDB taxonomy): domain Bacteria; phylum Planctomycetota; class Phycisphaerae; order UBA1845; family UTPLA1; genus CAYXGR01. Next base: position 1,299 of record JBHHUV010000350.1, read on the forward strand.
GCGTTTTACTGGATGCAGGCGGTCCATCGGCCGGAGTTGGCCTTTGTCGTGTGTGATCCACGCCTGTTTGTCCAGGACTATCGAATCAGCATCAAGTCCGATGATCTCAACCAGATCGGCCTTTCGGATACGTCCGGATCCCAGGTGTTCGTGGTTGTCAACAAGGTGGACGAGATGTTGACGGGAAATCTGCAGGGGCCGCTTATCATCAACGTGGCGACACGCGTGGGCAAGCAACTCGTCTTGTCGGACAAGCGATTTTCAACCCGCCATCCGTTGATGAAGCTCCCTGATCAACAGGTCGGGCGAGAGGCGAGTAAAACGGCCTAGACCGGGGTACTCCCGCGGATTGCCTGCGGGCGCGCCTATGATGAAGAGTGAGTCTACACCGACTCCCGGGTGTGGATCCGGGCTCGATTCACCTCACACGCTTGGCGATAACGTCCATGCGTGTGCATATGGGTCAGGCGGATGTAGATACTGATCTTATCCACTCCCACTGCTGCGAATGTGGCGGGGGTGATTGAGCCCCGATCGACGACGCGTCGCGTGACGCGGATGACAAACTATCGGGACTCGGGCGGAATGCGTCGGTCGATTGACTAATCGATGCGGCACAAGAGGAGCCAGAGATGTTGGTTCTATCGCGTCAACGCGACGAGACAATCATGATCGGCGACGATGTTGAAATTACCGTCGTCGATATTCGTGGAGACAAGGTACGTCTTGGGATCAACGCGCCGACGCACATCCCCGTCCATCGCAAGGAAGTGTACGATGCGATCAAGCGGGAAAATCGGGCGGCGGCAAACATCAAGCCTGAAGATCTACCCAGCGATTCAGGCCCATCCGACGCCAAGGATAAGACCCGACGTCGTAACGAGGATCCAAAGGAAGGCCAATAGCGCCGAAAAGAACGGGACCGGCGGCTTTTTCAGGCCAACGCTCAATTGTTTGAAGCGGCCCATGGAGGCGCCGCGAGACACTCACGGAGGATTGCGTCATGGCACGCATCAATACGAACTCCGCCGCATTGACCGCGAGTCGTCACCTGGCTCGCTCGAATCAAGCCCTCAGTTTGTCGCTGGAGCGGCTCTCGACCGGCCTGCGGATCAATCGTGGGGCCGATGATCCCGCGGGGCTGATCATCTCGCAGAATCTGCGCTCCGAGATCGAATCGGTCCGGCAGGCCGTCTCCAACTCCCAGCGGGCCGCCAACGTGATCGCCACCACGGAGGGCGCGCTCGACGAGGTTGCATCGTTGCTCAACGACATCCAGAGCAAGATCATCGAGGCGGCCAATGTCGGCGCCGTCTCCGATGACGAGATCGCCGCCAATCAGCTTCAGATCAACTCCGCCATCGAGTCCATCACCCGCATCGCCAACACGACCACCTTCGGCGGGCGAAAACTTCTCAACGGTTCGCTCGGTTATATCACCAGCGGCGTCACGGCGACCGACCTGACCGATGTCCGCTTGAATAATGTTCAGTTCGGAACCGCGAGCTTCATCCCCGTGCAAGTCAACGTGCTTCAGTCCGCACAGCATGCCCAGTTGGAGTTTCAAACCAGTGCAATTACCGGGAGCGTGACAATCGAATTGGCCGGACCGCGCGGGGTTCAATCCCTTTCCCTCCTCTCCGGCTCGACCACCGCTCAGATCCTGGCCTCCATCAACGGCACCTCGGACGCAACCGGCGTCAGCGCCAGCTTTATCAACGGATCCAATCAGGCCAGCGGCATCGTCCTGAACTCGGAAGATTTCGGCAGCCGTGCGTTTGTTCAGATCCAGGAGATCGGCACGACGACCTCCCCCTTCCTCTCCAACACGCGCAACG
>JBHHUV010000351.1:0-3132 GCA_046754005.1 Phycisphaerae bacterium
GGGCTGATCAACGCCATTGGATCGCTTCAGAACATCGAGTCGGCCGAGGCGGCGGGGGATCGTTTCTCGACCGGCCCCTGCATGGCGGTCAACGGGATCGGTTCAATCGCGGCCGGCTTGTTCGGCAGTTGCTTTCCGACGACGATCTACATCGGCCACCCGGGCTGGAAGGCCCTCGGGGCGAGGTGCGGCTATTCCATCATCAACGGGCTGGTCTTCTCCGCGGTGTTCGCCCTGGGCCTCGGGATGCTTATCGTGAGCATCATCCCGATGGAGGCGGGGATGGCCATCGTACTTTGGATCGGCATCGTCATCACCGCCCAGAGCTACGAGGCCGTTCCCAAACGACATTATGCCGCCGTGGCCATCAGCTTCTTCCCCGCCGTGGCCATGATGGCCGTGTTTCTGGTCCCCCATCTCCTGAGTGGCATCGGCGCAACCGATGGCATCCTGCCGATGATCCAGCGACATGGCGAGGAACTGACCGACAAGCTGACCGATGCATGGTGGCCGATCGGCGTCTATGCGCTGGCCGGCGCCAACAGCGGATTTATTATTACGTGCGTCATTATATCAGCCGCGAGCGTGTTCCTGATCGATCGCAGGTTTCGCATAGCGGCGATCTGGTGCCTGGGGGGTGCGATCATGACGCTGCTGGGTTTTCAACATGCCTATCGCATCGAGCCCGGCGCACCCGCCCCGCGTGAACTCCTCGTCTGGCAACGCGGGGAGACGACCTTTGAAAACACAAGCCTCTATGTCGCACGGTCACCCGGCGCCTTCTGGCATCGCGGCTATCGCATCGCCGGCGGCTACGGCGCGGCGGCCCTGCTCTTGTGGGGTATTCACTGGATGCGACGCCGCGGGTCCGGCTTCGAGGACATCTTGGTGGACGGGCACGAAAGGATGGACGGCCACGGGGCGGATCGTCCACAGCCGACAAGTGAGGACTTCACCGCTGTGGAGACCGACGCGAATGACAGGCAGAGAAAGGATGTCGCTGCGGCTTGGGTCGGCGCGACCGGGCCACCGCCGTCTGAAGACAGGGCCCCGGTGTCTTCGGCGCCGGGATCGCACGCCGCAGTTCAAGCCGAGTCTTTACCCGAGGCGTATGAACCGGCCGCGTACGAGGTGGATGCGCCCGAACGCGCCGCGCCTGAGGCAAACAAGGATGATGCAACGGCATGGCCGGCCGAGATGCCCGAACACATCCCTGCGGCACCGGGTTTGTACGATCCGGCGGCACTTGAGACCGATTTCCTCGACGACACCACGCCGGTGACGCAGGCTGATGCGCAGATCGATGTGCAGGGACCGCCCGCATCCGAAGAACCGCCGACTGACACAGAGCTCCCACCGTCGCCCGCTGCTGATGCGTACATCGCACCTGTCGCGTCATCCGATTCGTTGACACCACCCCCTCCGGCGAATCTAATACCCTCAGAAGGTGAGGCTCCGGAATCATCGAACACGTCGCCACCGGAGCCGGGTTTCGAGGAGACTGGCGATCCCGGTCCCACCTCCGATACCTCGCCGCCGGCATCACCCGACGAACCCCCCGGGGCGTAGCTCAGCCTGGTTAGAGCGCCTGCTTTGGGAGCAGGAGGCCGTTGGTTCGAATCCAATCGCCCCGATTCACCACTCCTTAACAAGACTCCCTGAAATATTGGGGCGGCGTACAAGTGTCGATCGATCACAGCCTGGAGGCTGTTCGAACCCTGTATGCATTCGATGATGATGCAGGTCTTGTGGAAGCCATACCCCGGCTGAGGCGAGTCAGATTGGATCCCTCGGTTTGGGTGCTGATAGAATGCCTAGCAACAGATGAACCTTGGAGTTTCTCAGGCGGTGAGTCCTTACCAATCCAGGGGGATGAAGCCATCTGTCGGGACAGTGCGCTCTCCGAAGGAAACCAGAGGGTCATTCGGCGAGCGTTGAGTCATTGAGCGTCGGGTGACAACGCCACAGCCAATGAGAAGACACTGATTATCGGATAGTCCGTACCAATCCGCCTGAGAGGCGGTTCAATCACAACTATGGTCCGAGAATATTCTGGAATGGGTTGACTTTTGTTTCGACAGAATTCTTGTATATGCGGAAGTTCAGGTTAGAATACTCATTAGTGATGACTATATCGGTCGGACCCTATAACTTCACTCGCCGGGGGTTGAGTCGGGCCAATCTCGATCAGGATGACATACCGTAGGCAGGTGTGCCGTGAGACAGATACTTGCGAAGGACATTCGTGATTCTGCGCCACCGATGACGCTCGACATGGATGAGCCTCTATCGGGAATTGAAGGTATCTGGTCCGTGCTCCACACTCGCGCTCGAAATGAAAAGGCCCTGGCCTGGGAACTGTACAATTTAAACATCACTTATTTCCTGCCGTTGGTCCGCCGCAGTCGCAAGTACTTGGGGCGACGCGCGGAGGTGACCATTCCGCTGTTCCCCGGCTATATCTTCCTTGCCTGTCGATTCGAAGAGGAGCGCTATGCCGCCCTCAGGACACATCGAATCGCCAAGGTCATCACCGTGGATGATCAGCAACGCTTGATCGGAGAATTGGATAATATCCGACGGACAGTCAATACACCGCACATGATCGATTTATACCCTCGCATTACGCGTGGACGAAGATGCCGCGTTGTTGCGGGGTGTCTGAAGGGCATCGAAGGTGTCGTGGTCAAGCGGAACAGGGTAAGCCGAATCTTCCTGGACGTGAGCATGCTCGGTCAGTCGGCCGTCGTGGAGATCGATGCGATGTTACTCGAACCACTCAATTGATCGCCACGAATCAGGTCGCAGGACCGAAAGCCGGCCCTTCGCAGAACCTTGCTGGCGGACGAACTCGCTATCGTCTTCTCGAAACCCATCCAATCTCGAACATTCCTGGGATCGATCCGCGCATGATCGATGCTCCGGCATCCCGTGGCGCACGAAAAAATCCCGTCTGGAACCAAGATCCGGAAACCTGTATCGTATGATTTCGTCAGTTGTTCGACAGGCAATAGGTGTTCGGATTCGTGCGTAGCCGACGTCGCCGCGCTCCCGTGGTCGAGTCGAACTTCGAATCTGCCGAAGAAACAAATGCCTGGATAAAAACAGGGCGCTCGCTGTCAACTGATGCAA
>JBHHUV010000352.1:0-3082 GCA_046754005.1 Phycisphaerae bacterium
CTTAAACAGAGAGATTCGCAGCGTCTGACCCAATCGCTGAAGCATGGGCATATAGCCGGGGCATTCCCATGGGATCAACGTGACCTGATTCGATCGCTGCGCCTCGAGCAGGGCCTCCCGATGAAACATCGACCCGCACTCCGGGCACCGCCCCGACAGGATGCCCGTCAGGTTGTAGTTGCAGATCGGGCAGTAGATCCCCTCACCCTCGACCTCGAGCTGATCCACGCTCGCCGCCGATGAGGCTGAATTCGCCGCGCTGCTCGATGAGGCCGGAGCCGGATCGTGCGATGGCCGCGCCACTGGGATCGCCCGGGGCGGTTCCAGTTCGATCGGCGTCAGGGGTTCGGCCAGATCCTTCGAGGTCTCATCCGCCATCGGCGCATTCCCTCCGCAAATTGCCCATGCCACATTATATACACAGACTCGGTCTTCGGGGGATAATGGACTCGTATTGCAACGAAGGTGAGCATGGGCACCCAATCAGAGCCGCGCCCGTCAGGAAGCGGTCGGCGCTCAAAAGAGGAGGGTTATTGGATTGGGAGAGGACCGCTTCCTTATCCCGGTGCGCCGGGATAGCTCTGATAAACAAATCGAATTCTGAAGTTCGCCATCAGAGTGGAATGACTTCGCCCGTCTCGACTTGTAGAAAGGTTCGTTCGCCGGTCTCCGGATCGAGCAGGGCGACGGTGTGGAACTCGGCGCGGTGAAGCGCGCCGGGATTGATAAACCGGCAACCGTTTTCACAATAGTCGGCGTATTGATGGGTGTGACCGTGAAAACAGTAGTCCAGTTCGGATTCTTCAGACACGGCTTCAAAGCCCGGCTCGTGGCCGTGGTACAGCGCGATCTGCTTTCCGGCGAGCCGCACGCGAACGGGCAATTCGGGCCACACCAGATCGAGATTCTCGACATAGCGCCGCAATGTCGGCGAGGGCGCGTCGCAGTTTCCCCAGACGAAGCTGCAATGGTGACCGGCGAGTTCGTCGATCACCTGTTCGCCGCACAAGTCACCGCAGTGGAACAGGTGTTCCGCGCCGTGCCGCTCAAGCAAAGAAACGGCCTTCGCCGTGATGACCGCATCGCCGTGGCTGTCGGACAGGATGCCGACCCACATGGGGTTCTCCTATGAGCGCATCAGGAATAACTTCACGACTGATAGTGAGAATCTTCGTTGATCGCGAAAATTGCTCGGGTGCCATGCTCACGCGACCCGGCCTTTGGGGTCGGGTAAGCATGCCGCCCCCCCCGGGAGTGCGTATCGCAGATATCCGATCTGAGGCGAGGTTTATTGAATACACTAACCGCGCCCGGGCGATTCATCGGAAGTCATATCTCCCGGAGTGTTCCAATTTTCAACCCAGCGCGCTTCATCGCCGCTCAGGTCGATCGGCCGCACGCGCAGCCGGGTGAGCACATTCATCATACTGAATCGACCGGCCTCGATCGCCGCTTGAACTATCGGCAGACACCCGGCGCGATAGTGACCGCAACAGGGGTGCCATTGTTCGGGCACGTCCGACGAATTCGCAGAACGACTGCGACAAATGGTGGCGTCGAAGTCGCCGGCCGAGTCGATTAATCTTCGCAGGAGCGTCTCGCACAGGTAGGGCATATCACACGCCAGCAGGATCCCCGAACACCCGGGCCGGTCGGCCAGCAGGGCCTCCAGCCCTGCGATCGAGCCGATATTCGCGTGGCGATCGGGCGTGATGGGTATCGCAGCCAGATGCGTTGGCAGATCGAACGGCGGTTCGCCCAGGAAAACGATATCGTCGGACACACTACGGGCGATATACACGGTGCGTTCGATCAGCGACATCCCCTCGACCTCGATCAGGGCCTTGGGCCGACCCATCCGGTTGCTATGACCGCCGGTAAGGATGCCGATTGTGATGGACATGGTATTTTACACCGGTTGATAATCGGTCCAATGAGTTAGATTGAATCAAGCGCTTCTTCGCGTACTCGGAGGACTTTCACGCCCTTCACGTTCTCATGTCGCTTCACATAGTCTAGCAGTCCCTCCTCGCGAACGGCGGGTTTGGCGGAATGAATCAATCGACATTCCGCGCCGGCACGCAGGCATAGGCCCATGTGACTGACATAAGGGGCATCATCCGTGCCGCGGACGATTTCGATCACGTCTCCGGTTCGCAGATTCGACACACACCGCGGCAGGCTTGCCCTGCTGATGTACGAAGTTTCAAACCGTTGGATCGGGATATCCTGCCCCAGACCGTACTTCGCGAAAAACCGGGCGCGATCGACGCGGACGATCATCCGTCGCGTCTCGCCGTTGGCCACGCCCTCGGTCACATCCTCAAACAACCAGGCATTATTTACATTCCAATCGGCCTCGGTGAAATGGTTCCGCGTGAGGATGCCAATAGCGCCGTCTTTATAGCGGATGCGCTGAAGCGTTCGAAAGAAGGAGGACCAATCACAGGCAAACGCCATCGCATAGGTGTGCTCCACGAATGTGACACAATCGCTGGCCGAGAGGCAATACATCGGATCCGGATCATAAAGTTCATGGGGGAACTCCCCGAGCAGAAAGAGCCGGTAGGGTTGGCCGATGTTCTTTCGAGCAAGTCGTTCGACGCGCCGGGTGAGGGAGATCCGCCGGGTGTCGAGCGATTGAAGATATTCATCTAATTCTTGCTCGTTAAAGGTGTACAACGGTGTGTTGGTAAGTTCCGCACTGCTTCGGATGTGGGACGATGCGCCGCAACCGGCGGCGGAGAGGATCGCACAGGCAATCAGAACGACGTGCCGCATGAGAAACAAGCCTAGATCAGCGTTCGGGGAAGATCAACTAACAAAGGCTTAATCCTTCCGGTAGAGGCTGCCCAGACCGCTGATGTTCTTCGAGATTTCGGGCTCGCCTCGGTAACTGACCGTGCCCGCGCCGCTGATGGCAACATCGAGTTTCTCCAACGCGTGGACTTCTGCTTGACCGATGCCGGACATTTGTACACGGACATCGTGGGCGATGAGGGAGTCTGCGTTGAGACTGCCAAGCCCACTGAGGGTCAGCTCGAATCGACGGGTTCGACCGCTGATTGTGGTCCGGGCGGCC
>JBHHUV010000353.1:0-3073 GCA_046754005.1 Phycisphaerae bacterium
GCGTGGACCAAGGTCGGCGATCTGGATAAGGCGGAACCGGCCATCCGATCCCGGGCTGACAAGCGGCTGGCGATCTATCGTCAGGATCGATTGGCAAGTGGCGGAGATGAGTCGCCTTAGAGTGCATCCTGAAAAAACCTTATGGCACCGCCTTCCCGGCGGTGAAGATACGGGCGAGACACCTGTGCCACATGGCATTATTGGGAATGGCGAATGGAGACGATGCATGCTTACCCGTCCCGATGAGGCCGGGACGTGTAAGCATGGCACCCGGCACTCTTGATTACAGAGACGTCGAGGAAAGAAAGCGGAATCACTCACATGGTCGCGGCCGGCGTCAACACGAAACCAGATTCACCTCGGCCGATCCACGTCATCTACAGCCCGCCCAAAAAAGGGAGTTCTCAGAAAGATCCGGCCGACCTGGAGACGGATGAATTCCTGCGAACCGAGACGCTTCACGACCTGCTGAATAATCTGCTGGGCGATGAATATGATCGTGCGTTGCTGACCGAGTTCGAAGGGCCGTCAGCCGAATTGTCGGAGGTTCTCGACGCATGTCGAACGCCATCGTTATTTTCGAACCATCACGTCGTCTGTGTGCGCAATGCGGATCTTGTCGACCACAACAGGTGTTTTCTGAAAAGCTATCGTGCGGATCTAGAAAAGTACCTGATCGCCTTCGATCTGGAGGATGTGAATACAAAGAAGACCCAATCCCCGCCACCGGACGTTACCGGCATCCTCGTACTGGTTTGTCGATCGTGGCCAAAGTCGACGCGGCTCTATAAATTGACCGAGCGGATTGGTCGGAATTGGGCCTGCGAACCGCCCGTAGGGGATCGCGGATTCACAAAATGGATCGTCGATCGTGCTTTGAATACGTACGGTTGCAAGATTACGCCCCAGGCGGCAACGCGCTTGTTTGAACACATCGGCAAGGAGCTGGGCCTGCTCAACATGGAGCTGGCGAAGCTGTCCATATACGTCGATTCGCGAAACGAAATTCGTACCTGCGACATCGTGGAGATTGTCGGCATCTCCCGCCTGGAGAAGATCTTCGGACTCACCGATGCCATCGCGGATCATCAACCCGAAAAGGCCCTGGAGTTGTGGCACCAGGTACTCGCCAGTGACAAGGATGCTCCGTACCGGGCGATCGGCGGTCTGGCCTGGGGGTTTCGCAAGCTGGCCGAAGCCAAGGGGGGAAAGCCGACCTATGGAGGCTCCCGGTCTCTGGGGCAACAGTTACAGCGGTTTACTCTGTCCGAGTGGCGGCAGCACCTCATCGAATTGTTGAAAATAGACGTGGGGGCGAAGACCGGGCTGGGTTCGGTCGAATCGTCTGTGGAAAAGTTTATCGTGGAATTGTCCGCCCAATCGTGATACTGCGGACCAGTCGACGCAAGAGAATGAGGAATGATGATCATGTATGAGCCGCGACGCACCCTGGAACAGGGCGTTTGGATTCTTTCGATCGGCGCGATCCTGTTGACCGGTTGTTCGGAGGCAAGCCGGCAACGCTGGAACGATTTCTGGGGCCTCAACGACGCAAATCGAAAGCCCGTCGTTCGGGGGACGCATCCCGATCGTTCGGATGAACCCGCTCGGGAGATGGAGACGGCCCGCTCCAAACCGACTTCCTTCGAACGGATCGATCCATCTATGGAAGTCAACCTGGATCGAGGTGATCCGCAGGCGATCGATCGCTATGCCGACAGCATGACACCGGGTCGCGTCGAGGAATACCACATCTACGATCACATGGACAAGGTTCGTCGACAGCAGGATCCCGATCGTCAACTTCGTATTGAGCGGGCCGCGGCGAACATCGTAGAGGATGATCCCATCGGCCGAGACATGCCCGGGGAAAACGTGGGACCGTCGCCGAGCCGAACGGGGTCGATCGATGTCGCGCCGCCGACCGGTCTTTCTTCGCCGGTGCGCGTGGCCTCGACCGAGAAGCGTTCGGAGAGGCCGATTCCCATGGAGTCCGCGCCGAAGATGCCTCGAACCGATGCGGCAACGGACGCTATAAAAAGCCCTGCGGAACCGGAGCGTCATGAGGCGAATCCTGCGGTGCTGTCGGAGCCGCCGGAATCGGGAACGGCTGAGTCGGCGGTCACGCCAACGAAGACTGCCCAGCCGCCGAATCAAGACAAGGAGTCGAGCGAGCCGCCGGTTCTTACCAAGATCGAGATCACGCCGGTACCGAAGCCGGAACATCCCGCGAAGGTCGAATCCCAAAAAACGTCTCCCGAACGAAGTAGCGAGACTCTTTCCAACACGACTCCCGTCAAGCTGGATCCGCCGGACACCTTCGCGCTGCGATTGAAGGAACAGGAGGCACGCGCCGCCAAGAGCCCGAACGACATCGAAACCCAATACCGACTGCGGATGATGTACCTGATCGACGGCCGCGATGACAAGGCGCTGGCCCCGATCGAGGGGATCAACGCCGACGTCCAGGAGATCATCCAGGCCCAGATCAAGGCCCTGATCGCCGCACGGTCGAGTGCGGGCCGAGATTCGGCCGAGTGGGCCAATCGGCAGCTTACATCGATTGAGGAGTTGCGCCGCCGCGTCCGGTCACGGGCCGACCTGAGTGTTCCCACCGTCGTTCTCTGCACGGCGATCGATGGTTTCGGTCTGTACGATCCGATCGACCCGCCGGAATTTCCCGCCGGTCGCGACAATCGGGTCATCGTCTATATCGAAGTGGACAATTTTTTGAGTCGAAAAACAGACTCTGGACGCTATCGTACCTTGCTGTCCGTCCGCCAGAGCCTGTTGACCGCCGCCGGCGAGGAGATCTGGGGCAGCCGGGATGAAAACATTGAAGACCTGTCCCGGCAACAGCGGCACGATTTTTACCTGTCCATCGGGCCGATCACGATTCCCAGAAGTTTGTCCCCCGGTCGCTATACGCTCAAGGTGGAAGTCGAAGACGTTTTGGCCAGTAAAATCAACAGCGGTCGAGCGGAATTCAAGATCGTTCCCTAGCTCCGTAGTGTGGGCTATAAGACCCACGTATTCATAATCGTACGTCATTCGGGGGGGGGGGGGGGGCTCA
>JBHHUV010000354.1:0-3050 GCA_046754005.1 Phycisphaerae bacterium
TTGCTTTTTCTGATTTCTTTGTTTCTGTTGTTTTCATTTTGACGTTTTGACGTTTTGACGTTTTGACGTTTCGACTTTTCGACGTTTCTTTCAAGCTTCGACAATCTTTTGAACCGTAAAGATGTGGATCTCGGCCTGCTCATCCTCCCAGGCCCGGGCCGAAAGGCCGGCCTTCTGTTTGCACAGTTCCGACAGAAATTGCTCCTTGTCCCAACCCAGATCCATGCCGACATCCGGCAGGAAGCAGCCCGAGGCAGCGCCGTGCCGAAGATAGACGCCGTGTCGCCCACGTTCGAAGGAGAGGGGATCGGTGATGCGCGTCAGCGGTGAGAGGACCGACAATTCGATACGGATGTCATTCAATTCCGCCGCGCCGATCGGCGTCGCGGTGAAACGAGGATCCCGAGTGGCAGCGACGGACATTTCTACCACCGTCCCCGGAAGATCGCGACTCGGGAAGAAGGTCCCGATACAGCCACGCAGCTTGCCAAACTTGCGAAGCGTGACGAAGACACCGCGACGCCCCAGCGCCGGATCGAAGCCCTCCAGAGCGACGGAGTCCTCCCCACCGGAGATGCGCGCGGCGATCGCCGATCGCGCCAGGCGCACCAGACAGAGCCCTGTCGGTTCATCGATCCGGTCCATCGCACAACCCTATCGAGAAGGGCTCATACATCTCGCAAGACAGGTTCGCTAGGAAGGCTTCGGATAATCGGGAACCGCGCCCAGATCCAACAGAGCCTGTAGCACGCCGGGGGCGCCAGGGTTCAACTCATAGGCGCGCGACAGACACTTGACCGCCTCCGCATCGTTGCCCAGACGAAGATAAAACAGCCCCAGCTCGGCATGGGCTCGGGCATTGTCCGGCTCAACGGAGGTCGCCTTTTTGAAAGACAACTGTGCATTATCCAGATCGCCGACGGTCGCATATTCATGAGCCTCGAGAATGAGTTTCCGGGCACGATAGCCGGATTGAGCGGCGACCCATCGGGCGATATCCAGCGCGGCCTGATGTTTGTTTCTCAACCGAAGCGCCTCGGTCTCGCCCTTGATGGCCTTCTCATAGCCGGGAAAGGCCGCAATGGCCTTGTGAAAAAAGGCGATCGCCCGATCGCAATTACGCAGGGCCCCCGGCATGTCGTTCATCACGAATTCCTGCCGGGCGACGTCCAGATAGCAGCGACCGAGCAGGTAAGACGGCTCCGGCCGTTCGGGATCGACCTCGGCGGCCATTTCGCACATGGCCAGGGCCTCGGGATAGTGACCGTCGGCCTGCTCCCGTTGCCCTTCTCCAACAAGTTCCTCAAAACTAGGCTGCGCGCCAAGGCAGCCGCCAAAGAGGGGAATGATCGCGAGGATCAATCCCAGGGAACGTTTGTTACTCATATTGACGTCCATGACTCGGCCCCCTGTAAAGATACGCACACACAGCCAAACGTACACGCGTGTATCGCGGTCTCGCAAACTGGCCGATAGAATGCTAACCCTGAACAGTCTCAACGACAAGCACAATCCCGCCGGCTTGAGGGTCCATGACGGAAACCACCGATTCCATGCCGGCTTCGCACCGGGCAGTTTTATTGTTTGCCACCGACTTCAGTCGGTGGGGGACGACATTTATAAATCCCCTCAGCCGGCTTCAGCCGGGCTTTCATGATTCGATACCGGCGAGGATTTCACAGGGCTCACAAATCGTGGCACGAAACAAGACCGACATAGCCGCGAGATCGACCGTCCGATTCGTAGTCTTGCACCACGTGGAGGCGACCGGCGATCATTACGACCTGATGATCGAGATGGGTAACCAGCTTGCAACCTGGAAGCTGCACGATCCGCCCGAACACATCGAATCCGAGCCATATGGCGTTGACAGACTCCCGGATCACCGCCCGCTCTATCTGGACTACGAAGGGCCGATCTCGGGCGACCGGGGCCACGTCACGCGGCACGACTCGGGCGTTTGCGTCGTCCATAAGCACACCGACACGCGTTGGGCCGTGACGTTCTGCGGTCAACACTTGAAGGGGGATTACATTCTGGAATGTCTGGATCAATCAGGGGCCCGATGGCGGCTGCGTCGACCGGAGATCTGATCGCCGACCTCATTATCGAGCGGACGCACGTGCAGATCCAACCGGCCGTCTCCCAGGTTCAGCCCCGTCACACGATAGTTCACCCCGCCGTTCTTCCACCAGCCCTCGGCGCCGATTCGAAAGCCGTTGATAAAATCGCCGGCCATCTCGGGGCTGCCGGGCCACAGGCGATCCACCTCGTAGGCAATCTGATGATCCAGACCCAGACCGGCATGGTCCGGAGACAGCGAGAGCGAACCACATCGCACCGCCGTTGCCCGAAGCACAATCGCGTCGTCTTCCCACGTGGTTTGAATATCGATGGAGACGATAGCATCGATGCCGAGCACCCGGTGACGACCCGCCAGCGTCATGGAGCCCTTGCGGAAGAGGATGAACGGATCGGCAAGAACGGGCGGGGCGATTTCGTCGATGAGCGGGAAAATCTCATGCCGCGCGGTCACCCACTGGTTCACCACATCCTGAAAGATGTGATACTCGAAGGCCTCGCCGGCAAGCAGGCTTTCGGTGAACTGCCCCTCGGCACGAACGAGGTTGTCGCGAACCACCTGCCGATCCCCCGGATCAATCACCGGCGGTCGATACCAGTCGGGCGTGTGCAACAGCGTATAGCCGGTTACAACGAGCAGGAGCATAATCGCGGCGGCACCGAACCGCACGACGCGTCTTTGTTTCGGATTGGGTTCGGACGCCCGTGGCCTCATTCGTTTCACCCGACTTCGCGACAAGGACAGAGAAGGGATTCTCAGGGGTCCATGATTTAATCAGCGGCGTAATAAATACAATCGGCGGCGTTATTGCCGGCTTCCAGCCGGCATCTTGTTGTTTGCCTCCGACTTCAGTCGGTGGTGGGCGCACCCACAATGACAACTCAGCCGGCTTCAGCCGGGCTTTCAAAACTCGACCCCGCGAGATATCGAAGACTCGCCCAAACTGTCATGCACCCGATTCTCAGTC
>JBHHUV010000355.1:0-3050 GCA_046754005.1 Phycisphaerae bacterium
CGGTCCGGCCGTCGAGGACAATCCAGAGTTGTTCGTGTTCCTCTTCGATCGTCTCCTCGAGCGGCAGCTTCGAGACGATAAACGTGGCCCACTCGGTCGAGCCGTCGGCCTCGTACATGATCAGTGGACGATCCTCGTCGATCTCTTCGTCCTGATCACCGCTCGAATTCTCACCGATTGGATCATCAACATCCTCGATGACCTCCTCTTCTTCCGCGACTTGATCCTCCAGTTCGTCCGTTCCTTCTTCACGGGAGACCGGCTTGAGGTAGACGGGCCTGCCAAGTCGAATCTCGTTGACCTGGACGTCGCCCAGCAGCATCGGATCCCGTGCCCACGCCGATTGGATCGGCTCCCATTCCCCCGGCCTCTCGATCGGATCGGGCTCATACTCAATATGAGGCTGCTGCTCGCCTTCGACGAAGCGAATGCGATGTCGACGGTGCTCCAGCGCCGCCTCGGAGCGAACCATGAAGAGCATGTCGCGAATACGATCCGCCGACTCCGGCAGTTCTGAAGCGAGGATCTGATTCTGAAGCATCGGCCAGGCCATGGCCATCATCAGTCCCAGCAGGCCGATAACCAGCAGGATCTCGATCAGGGTGAACGCACGAGAAACCCGGGTGGCATGCTGAGTGCTGCGTGCCATGCTTACACGCCCCGGCCTTATCGGGGTGGGTAAGCATGCAGATTGGGTAGCATGCCCAAGCCTTCGGCGCGCGCATGCCGAGGATGATGCACCCAGACTAATAAACCGAGTATCCCCCCGCGATCGGCCCTGAAAGGGCCGCGGTACAAAGCCCAGGGCGAAACCCTGGGTACGCACCCGCCCCACATCCCGCCCTGAAGGGGCGGAGGAACCCAACCAGATGTCGGTCACGGGTTCCACAGACCGGCGTCCGGTATGGATCAGACGATCAAAGGGTTCATGATTCGTTCGCATAACCACGTGCCATTATAGACTCTGCCCGCACGGAAAATACACACCCAAATGTTGGGTGCCATGCTTACACGCCCCAGCCTTATCGGGACGGGTAAGCATGCCCGGCACCAGGCGTGTAACAGTCCAATCCAAAATCGTCAATCGACAACCGTATTTCCCCAATCTCCAAGGGGAATCCCATTCAGCGATCATCTTCCCAATTGTTGATGTCGTCTTCATTGCCGGTGATTCCGTCGGGACCCTTGCTCCACAGATCCACACCATTCTTATGGTGCTCACCGTCGGGCTCATATTCATAATCGTGATTCCACGGATCCTTCAATCCGCTGATATCTTTAATGTAGGGCCCTCTCCACTTCTCAGCGATATCCTCGTCATCCGGAGCTTCAAGCAAAAACTTCAATTCCTTCGGAAACTGGCCGGTGTTGACCTGATACAGATCAATCGCCTGAGAGAGCGGACTGTTGGCCCCGATGGCGGCCTCGGCCAATCCCATCTTGGCCTGTTCACCCTGTCGGGTCAGCGCCGGAACGACGAAGGCCGCAAGCAGGGCCAGCAAGCCCACCACCAGAAGGATTTCCAGCAATGTAAAACCCTTCCGGACCCGTCGAACATATGATTTCCTGTTTGCCCGGTACATGATTCATGTCTCCTTATATGGTTGAGAAACAGCCTCACTATTTTAATCCACCACTCGCGCTCATCGTCAGAATCGGCAACAGCAGGGCAATGGCAATGATCGCCACCACCCCCGCCATGCAGACCAGCAAAAGCGGCTCCAACAAACGCACCGCCAACTCGATTTTACGCGACGTCCGAGCCTCGTACGAGTCCGCGATCGTCACGAGTACCTTATCCAGATTATTGCTCTCTTCACCCACGGCAATCATATCAACGATGTCAAAGGGGAACAGTTCACTCTTGCCCAGCGGCACCGAGAGCGAAGCCCCCTTCCGAACGCTCTCCGTGGCACCTTCGATGATCTCCTCCAGGATCCGGTTACCCGCCGAATCCCGGGAAATCTTCAGCGATTGCAGAATCGGGACTCCATTGTCCAACAGCGTGCCCAAGATACGACAGAAGCGACAGATGGCAACCAATCGGATGATCGGGCCGAGCATGGGGACCGTCAGCTTGAATCGGTCGAGATACATCTGGCCGGTCTTGCTCCGAAACATGGCACCCACGGTAATCAAAAACAACACCACCCCGCCCGCGGCCATCATGCCATGCTCCTTGAGAAAGTCGCACGCCGCGAAGACCCACTGCGTCAGAACCGGCAATTCGCCCTGAAGAAAACCCCGCACCTTGGGGACGACGACGACCAGAAGGAAGATAACGATTCCGGTGCCGACGAGCATGAGAATCGCCGGATAGAGCATTGAGCCGATGACCTTGTTGCGAAGCTCGTCCTGCCGCTCGGTGAAAATGGCAATCCGAGTGAGAACATCCTCCAGAAAACCACCCTTCTCACCCGCCCGGATCATGGACACGTGCAAGGTACTGAAAGCATTGGAATGCCGATCCATCGAATCGGCGAGCGTCTGGCCACCGGCGATCTCCTCGCGAACCTCCTTGAGCACCTCCTTCAATACCGGATGGTGGGTTTGCTTCTGCAGGACATCGAGCGCACGCATCACCGGGACGCCGGCACGCAGCAGGTCCGCGAACTGCGAATAGAAGACGGCCACAATGCTCGAACGTACCTTCCGCTTGCCGCCGCCGACCCGGGTGGCCTTACCCCCCTCACGGATATCCACTGGGAAAAGGGCCTGTTCATCGAGCGATCGGAGGGCCTGCTGACGGCTGTCGGCCGCTAGCACGCCCGTCACAGTCGAGCCCTCGGCATCTCTGGCGGTATAGGTGAAACTCGGCATTGAATTGCGACTCCGAATCCTGATCTCAGGCTACTTACATATTCGACCGTCTATCGGCAACAATGCCCACCTCGTGGCACTGCATTCCAACCGCTGTGGCACCGGTTTTCTACCGGTATGTCTGCATGCGGGCTGTTTCTGCCACACAATCCTAAGCCCAGCGTCATCAAGTGCTTATCGTCATTTCGGAAACGATTCACCACCGAAGATCCGGGCCATTCAGCCATTAT
>JBHHUV010000356.1:0-3037 GCA_046754005.1 Phycisphaerae bacterium
CGGATTTCGCCGGACTGTGCTGCGCCAAGATCCCGCCTGAACTGTCATGGACCCCAGGAAACCTGTTGTCGCCGTGTGTTGTTCCCATCCCGCCGTCGGTCCGTTTATGATCATGGCTGGACTGAGATGGGGCAATGATTCTCATTCGCACTTCTTGAAGCAGCGGAACACGGGTATGGTAGGTGGCATGATCAACAGATGGGTCAATGACCCATCCTACTGTCACTCCGGTCACTCATCCTACGATTTGATCAGTGTGCGGGGAGGTGCTCGATGAGCTGGTCGATTTCGTCTTCGGTGTTGTAGAAGTGGGGGCTGACGCGGATTCGTCCGAGGCGGTTGGCGATGACGGTGCGAAACTCCTGTTGGAGATGGTTGACGATCCGTGTGTGATCGTGGGTGTCGGAGACGAAGGAGACGATCCCGCTGGATTCGGCGGCATTGCGCGAACTGACGACGCGATAACCCTTGGCCAGCACCCCGTCAACCAGCCGATCGGTCAACATTTGGACGCGTTTCCATATCGAGTCGACACCGATTTCGAGCATCCATTCCAGCGAGGCGCCCAAGCCCCAGATACCGACCAGATTGTAGCTGCCGCTGTCGAATCGGCGGGCGTCGTCGTGAAATTCGAGGTGGTATTCGCCCCAATTCGTCGGATCGGCCACACTGAGCCATCCCACACAGGAAGGCTGGAGCAGTCCAAGCAATTCGTGCCGGCAGTAGAAAAGCCCCGCCCCCTCGGGTCCGAGCATCCACTTGTGACCATCCGCGCTGAGGAAGTCGATCTTCATGGCCCGCACGTCGATCGGTATGCACCCGACGGACTGTATCGCGTCCACGCAGAAGAGTACGCCGCGCTCCTGGCAGGCCGTGCCCAGGGCCGCGAGGTCGGTGCGATAGCCGCTGGCGAACTGGACCGAGGAGATCGCCACAACGCGGGTGCGATCGTCT
Organism: Phycisphaerae bacterium; assembly: GCA_046754005.1. Lineage (GTDB taxonomy): Bacteria > Planctomycetota > Phycisphaerae > UBA1845 > UTPLA1 > CAYXGR01. The sequence continues at coordinate 955 of JBHHUV010000356.1, forward strand.
ATCAGCTCGACGATCCGTTCGAGCGGGACCCGGCCATTGTCTTCCGGGACCATCTTGAGTTGCACGCCCTGGGCCCGCAGATTCATCCAGGGGTAGATATTGGCCGGGAATTCGACACCGGACGTGACGATGTTGTCGCCACGCGAAAACTGAAGACCGTTGGCCACGAATGAGATTCCCTCGCTCGTGTTCTTGATGAACGTAACTTCCTCGCTATGGCAGTTGAGCAGCCTCGCCCCCAGTTGCCGCACTCGCCGAGCCTCTGCCTGAAGCTTGCCGCGAACGGAGGCGTGGTTTTCCGCTTCCTCGATGTAACGCCGCATCGCCGCGGCCGCGCGACCCGAGACCGGCGCGATCCCCGCGTGGTTCATGAAGTTGTACTGCCGGACGACCGGCATCTCGGCACGAACCGCATTGATTTCCATGAGATCGTGTCCCTCCACGCTTCAGCGAGGATCCATCGTGCGTGATCGGTGCGACTTCGGAGCGCGTGCGTATCCTACCCGGTCGCACAGGCATTCAGACTCCCTTTTCGGTCGTCATCATACCGTGATGCTTTTTCAGCCGCGCACCGTTCTAGTCTATTCCCGTTCGGTCGGCAATTCCAAGAATGCTGATGCGGGGATGACGAAAATCTGAACCGGGGATGGTTCGCGATCGAACGGTCAACCATACCTCGATGCGTCCGATTTTCGTCTTCTTCGCATCGGTCGCACGATCGCTGAAAGGCCGGCGGCCGCTGCCACCAACAGCAGGGTACCCGGTTCGGGGACCGGAGAGGCGATTTCCGATGCCGCTGCAGGCGATCCCTCGTCGGTGTACTCCAGCGAGAATCGCTCAAATCCTGGAACCGTCGCGGGCATTCCGTTGAGGATCACCCCGAGTGGGTCGGTCCGAAAAGCGGTGAGAAACATCTGCTCGACCAGAAAGCTGACCTCCTCGTCCGTCAGTTTTTCACCGGTTTCCAGCGCGGCGAACAACTCGTCGGCCGTCCGCTCCCGCTGGGCGGCGGCGGAGAAAATCCGAGGCGCCGTCGCCGCGTCCGTCGCGCCGTCCGCCTGAAACAGGCTGGCGATGAGATCCAGGCCAATGTGACCGGAGAGACTAATGGGACCGGTATCGAAATCCGTCACCTGCTCGTCATGAACGACGACGCCGTTGGACTCGAAGTTGCCCACGTTGACCAGCCGGAGATTGAAATCGTAGAAGCCGAGGATATTGATCCGGCTGTTCGAATCGATGCTCATGTTGCCGGTCCATTCGAAGTCCTGGATGCCGGTGTTGAAGCTGGCTCGATAGCGCAGCGGCTCCTTGGTGAAGGTCGTCACGCCACTGAACTGATTGAAACCACGCTGACCAGTCTCGCCCTGGAAGAAAATCTCCGGAATGAATCGGGAGGTAAACCCCGTCCTGCCATGAAATCCGACAAGCTGGCTTTGTCCGAGTGAACTATCGGGACCGAGCTCCAGCTTGAACGGGCCCAAGTCCAAAGATTCGACGTTTCCGAAGGAGTCGGGTCCGAAGAAGCGAAAGAATTCATAGGTATAGCCATCTGCCGCACGATCATATTCGACACGCTGGGCAAACTGTTCAAAATTGAACAACGGTCCATTCTGGGGATTGGAGAGAAACAACGGGTTGCCCGCAAACTCCGCGCCGCGAAAGAGGAATCGCTGGAAACCGCCGGCGCTGATTCCCTGTCCGATTGTCTCGGATGCGAGGCCCAAGGTCAGTCCCGTCGACAGAATGATACCCAATCCAACTGCACGAATCCGCATCGTTACATCTCCTTGCCACCGGCGCATCGGCTTTGAAATCCTGATCATTTGAATGAAGCGCGACGGCGCGCACGCCACACTCAGATATCGGCCTGCCATCGAGTGGGAATAAGTACAGGTATCACACGATCAGGTGCTTCGTGGATTGGGCGGAAGGGTCCAATAATGAAATGATGCAAGACAGTACTGAGAGCGTGTGTCAGGGGACCGCACTCTCGTGCATGCTTACCCACCCCGATGAGGCCGGGGTGTGTAAGCATGAAGATATATGAAACGGGGCGTCCCTGGGATCGTTGGTTACACTG
>JBHHUV010000357.1:0-3037 GCA_046754005.1 Phycisphaerae bacterium
AAGCACCCTGGGACGCATCAGCGTGGAGGATCCCGTCACTTTGCACAACGATTTTCACTGGAACCAGTTGAGGATCAACGACGATCGAATAGCGATGTTGGATCTCGAACGCATGTGTCTCGGTGATCCGCTGGTGGATGTGGCCAACTTCGCGGGACAGGTGCGGATGCTCGGGGTGCGGCCGGAACATGAGATTGATAGTGCGACGGCCACGACGTGGGCCTATGCCTTCCTCGAGGAATGGTCCATCTACACCTGCCGCCACATTCATCCGATTCGGTTCCGATGTTATCTCGCCGTCACGCTTCTCGAATTGGCCCGTGGCATGATGCGCCACCTTCGCCCCGGTTGGCAGGATCTGGCGCATCGTTGCGTCGAGCAGGCGAGCGGGGATATGGGATCCCTTGCCAGGGAGGTGGCTCCCGCATGATTCGCCCTTGGGACAATCCTCGGGAAGCCGGTCCGAAGGCCGATTTGTTCGATCTGGAACAGGTCGGTTCCCTGCTGCGCGATGGGATATCCTGGCCCTGGAGGGTGGCCCCCTGTGACGTGGTCCTGGAGCGTTGCTGGCCTTCTCGCAGCGGCGGGTTCGTATTCGAATGGTCTTTCGGAGTCGCCGGCATGGGTCGCCGCACGTTGTTCGGAATCACCGGGCAAGATTCATCCGAAAACGAAACGATGAACCTCCACGAGGCGCGAGACACCCCCGATGGAATCCGCGATGTATGCCTGTATGTGCCGTCATGGGATCTGCTGCTCCATTCGCCGGACCGGGACCCTGTTCTTCCGCAACTGAATCATTGTCTGGACGGGGGCCGTATGGAGGCGCGGTTGTCCAATGTCCTGTCTCGGATGAATGGGCGCGACCCGGGCCCGACCGATCGCGTTGCGTGTCGGTTGCTCGGCTATCGCCCCGGACGCCGCGCGTCCATTGCCTATGGCGACAAGACATCGGATGAGGCGACGCCATGGCTGGTTGGAAAGACCTACGTCGATGATCGGGGGAGCCGGTCCGCCCGGTTGCACGGGCAGCTCAACGAACAGATTGCCTGGTATTCCGATCGACGGGTCAAGGTGCCGACGGTTGTAGACTATCTTCCGGATTTGCACCTGACCTTGTGCGGTCATTCCAGGGGTCGCTCCATGGACAACGGATCCTGGTGGACCCCGGAAGACGCGAACCGGGTGGCGGAGGCGCTCAGCGCGCTGCATCAGTGTCAGATCGAGGGGTTGCGGCATTTTTCGATTGAAGACGAATGCGGCGTCGTAAGGCGATGGCATGCCGTGCTGGAGCGATTGTTTCCTTCGTTGGCGGAGTCGACGCGCCCCGTCCTGGATGCGTTGGTACGATTGAGCACTTGTGTGGACGACACCCGCCCATGCACGGCCCATCGCGACTTCTATGAAGCCCAACTTCTGCTCGGCCGTCGCATGACGACCATCCTCGATCTGGATACCCTTGCCCTGTCGCATCCATGCCTCGATCTGGGAAACCTGCTGGCGCATCTCTATCTCGATCGATTGGTCAGGGGGCGAAGCCTGATCGAATTCGACGATCTGGCCGGGGGGCTGGTCAAGGCGTATCAATCGCGAATGTCCCACGTCGATCATCGAGCATTGACATTTTATTGTGCCTCATCACTGTTTCGAATAGGCGCCGTTCACGCGATTCGGACTCGGACCGGGCGACATTCGCCTGCCATGTGGGAATTTGCCGAAGAAGTCATATTGAACGAATACCGCCGTCCGGGAACCCGAGGAATACCATTCCTTCAACCGCACGGCGGGGTATCGAATTCGCTTTCGCGGCCGGCGCCGGCTCCGAAGCGATCAGCAAACCAAGCCAGCGTTGCCGGAAGGAAATCGGGATAGGCGTGTAATCCAGTGGTGATGGTTCACGCCGTCCCGGCGGCGCGGATCGAATTCAACAGAGTTGAACGATTCATGACGAGGGATGAGCCATGATCATCCGGCGACATCGACAAGACGGTTTTACGCTCATTGAACTCTTGGTGGTGATCTCGATCATCAGCCTGCTGCTGGCCATCGTGCTCCCCGCCATGAGCGCGTCGAGGAAACGGGCCAAGCGGACGCAATGCCTCACGCGCCTGCGCGAGTTGTATCTGGCCCACGTAGGCTACATCAACAGCGAAAGCCGGTTCCCGGACCTGAACAACGTCGAGGACGACGGCACCTTTCAGTACAACTACCTGATCTTCGACGGGATGGACTTCGAGCACAACTTCGGACCGATCATTCAATACAACGGGATGATGGAGGATTTGAGGAACTTGTATTGCCCCGTCCAGCGCGATCCGTTTCACTCTCTGTCGACGACTTCCAATCCCTGGCCGACGGTGCTGGGGCTCGACACGCGGGCGGGCTACGGCCGGCGCTACAACGTCAGCCGATCGAGTTTCTCCCGCATGCGTTCAAAGGCCTTTCTTTCGGACCTGATGCACCTCCCATCCGTCATACGCAGTGCACATCAATTGGGCGTCAACGTCGCATATACGGACGGCCACGTCAAATGGGTTCAGGACACCGGCTTCCTGACCGAAAACGACTTGACGCACCCGTTCGACATCATGGACAATCCGATCGTGGTCGATATCTGGCATGAGTTGGATCGAAATGACTGATAGGTGTGGAATCCATGGCTGATAAACGAACGGCCATCCGTTGGATCCTGATCTGCGGGCTCCTGATCTCATGCGGTACGCTGCTCGTTCGATCGCTGCTCGGCAGCGACGGGGATGCGGCGGAGGAACGACCAACGCGCGTCGAGGTCAAACGCGTGATCGATGGCCAGTATCTCAAGGTCTCCCCCGATGATCGGCTCGTCTACGCCGGTATCCGGACGCCGCACGAGAACGAGCCGTTCCACGATGAAGCCCGGATGCGCAACGAGGAACTCGTGCTCGGCCAGGAACTGCGCCTGAGATTCGACGACGTGACGCGCGACGAAGATGGCCGACTGATGGCCTATGCGTTCATCGATGACTTGATGATCAACGATGTCCTGGTTCGCGAGGGT
>JBHHUV010000358.1:0-3031 GCA_046754005.1 Phycisphaerae bacterium
CCGCCTCCCACTCCGCCTTCTCGACCGCCCGGATCATCTGCATCATGTCGTCGGCCTGATCGGCGTGGAACCCGGCGGCGACGAGATCGCGAATGCGCTCGTTCATCTCGTAGGCCTTGTCGCAGACTCGTAGGACCGTGTTGACGAACTCGATCAATTCATCCGCAAGTTTCGCGGGCAACTTCATGTGCTTGAGCGTCAGCAGAAAGGCGACATCCTCGACGGAGTCGGCCATGTTGTCCTGGAGCTTCAGGTAGCCGAGCAGATCGCCGCGATAGACGGGCAGAAAGAAATTCCGGGGAATGACCTGGCGGATCTCATCCTTGATGATATCGGCCTCGTGTTCGGTCTTAAAAACCTGCTGGGTCAAGTCGTGAAGTTGGTCGTATTGCTCGTTGCGGACAGCATCAAGCATCGGACGAAGCAGAGACACGCACTCTTTCACCTTGCGCAGGTGATGGAGCAGAGGCTCGAACGGAGACGTATTGAAAAGTTCTTCTACGGACGGCATTGCCACCTCCATCTAATTCATTCGGAGATCGTGCGTGTAAACGCGCCCCCTCCTCAGAGACAATTCAAAACCATTGTCCGAGATAACACAATGGAACAATCCGGGCAAGTACGGTGATCTGTGATTTGTTAGGTGGGAGAGGAGAAACGTCGAAAAGTTTAAAAAAAGTCGAAATAACAACAACAACAAGAACAAGAATGCTCCGGGAAATGGGATGAATGTTGGGTGTTCACACTTTGAATGGCAGGAACGTGTCATCGTTGTAACGCCCTTTCAGGGCTGAGGGTGTGTGGAACTGGTGACCCAGGGCGGCGCTTCGCTCTGCCCTGGGCTGGCTTGTTTGGGCCCCTTTGGGGCGAGAAGAATTGGTGGGCGGTGCTCACCTTGTACCTGCATACCCCCCCACTGAAGTGGGGGCAAACAAGAAAGAAGAAACCGGCTGCAGCCGGGCAATAGAATCCACGGATTCTTTCATGGACCCACGCCGCGCGTCTGACGCCGCTTCACTCTGCCTTGGGCTGATATTTTTTGCACTTTCAGGGCACCCGGCACACCCTGCCCGCGCCGAGGGCTTGGGCATGCCACCCATCGATTACATTGTTGGGTCGTGGGCGTTCAGAAGATGGGTCTGATGACCCATCCTACGGCATTCAGTCCAACCTCCCCAGCAGGCCCATCGCTCCCGACCTGTCGGCCAGCCACTCGCTTGCCCGGGTGCGGACGGCCTTGACTTCGGGGTTGGAGCCGGGGTCGACGCCGATCAGGCGGGAATACACCAGGGTGATGTCGGCCCCTAGCTGACCGAGCCACGCCGAAGTGGTCAGGTCGATGCGGTTGATCGTGATCAGGATCGTGGGCATCTTTTCGCTGCATCGCTTGACATTGGCCAGCGTCAGGACCAGATCAACGTCGCTGGGCGTCAGGCCCTCATGTTCCGGCTCCAGTGGGTCGGTTGTCTTCGAAAGCATCGGATGATCCGGCAGGTTGCCCGTGTAGACCAGGAAGACGGCGAGTTTTCGTTCGCTCGTTCCCAGGATGGCCTCGAGGTTCATGTGTGAATCTCGCGGGAGGCCCAGGTAGCGGGACATCGTCATGTCGTTGCCGTCCCGGTTCACCCCCTCGTTCCAGAACTGGCAGAACTCGTCGGCGCTGTATCGCAGGAGCGAATCGTTCGTGCCCAAATAGATATGGTTGATCCCCCGTCGAAGCTGTTGGATGCGGATGTATTGGGCCAGCACGACCGGCAGGGAGGATCGATCGGACAGGTCCATCGTGTCGCACGCGGTCTGGATGTCGGACCAGTAGGCCGCCGCGTCCAGACCGGCGACGTGCATGGGTGCCATGAGAATCGGCGTTTTGTTGCGACCGTAGCGACCGGAGACCTCGGCGGGGAGGGGCAATACGAGATTGCCGTCGCGTTCGCCGAGGGCGTGGAGCGGTCCGCCGTTGGCGAAGACGATCCGCCGTGCGCCACGGGGCGTCAGCTCGTGGAGCTTCACCGTCTCCTGCGTGATGCCGCTGCGGGAGAACTCCATGAAAAGAGTGTTGTCCTCTCGGGCGTCGGGCGGCAGGCTCACGATTTCCTTGGGAGAGTTGGCCATCAGCCAGGTGATCGACCGATCGGGCCGGGCATTGGCCAGGGTGGAGACGAAATAGTTGAACTGTTCGTTGGCGCCGATGCCGCTGTTGACGAGGTATTTTGATTGCGACGCGCCAAAGTGTTGTTGAACGTATGTGTCGATCTGTGGGGCGGTCTCGGAAATCCACTGTCGAGCATAGACAAGAGGTTCGTCTCGATACAGAACCCCCAGTGGATCGGCCTTGGCCTGCGAGAGGAAGGCGTTCAGACCCGAAGAGACGGTGTCGAGAACCGGACCGGGTGCCCGTACTGTCGCGTTGAGGGCCGGGTTCCACGCGCGGACTGCGATGCGACCGGCGGCACACTCGAAGCGGGGGATCGTGCAAAGCGGTTCGGCCTCGGCCTCGTCCGTGCCGGTCTCGTCAGTCTTCGGTTGGAGCCGAGCCAGGATGCCGCCGAAACCGTGTTCTTCCAGGAGGGCGCGGGCCTCGTCGGGACCGGTTCGCCAGGCCTCGGCGAGGTTGTCGATGAGCTTCTGCGGATCGATGGCGCCGGTGAGGGCGTCGTCGAGTCTTGGCTCCGAGACGGTTGGCTGTTTGAACCGGGCGGAGGCAACACGCGCGGCCGCGATGAGTCGTGATGCCACGTTGTTTGCTTCATCCATCGGCATCGGAACTTCCTTTCAAGCCCATGTTGTGTCGCCCTTTCAGGGCTGGGGGGTTGTGATTGTGCTGACCCAGGGCGGCGCTGCGCTCTGCCCTGGGCTGACATGTTTTGGCCCCCTTCGGGGCGAAAGAAAAAGTGGTGGGCGGTGCCCACCCTACTCTATTCCGATCTCTCAACCCACGACATGCTTACCCGATCCAAAAGGCCGGGTCGTGTAAGAATGGCACCCGGCTCACCCTACGATTCTCGATTTGTCATCTGATCGCTCATGCCGC
>JBHHUV010000359.1:0-3022 GCA_046754005.1 Phycisphaerae bacterium
CCCCCGGCCCCGGCCGGCCGACGAATCACCTCTTCACCGGCACCGCCCGCGACGACGACCCCCCCGATCGCCCCAATTGAAGCACCTGTTCAATTCACGCGGGGTGCCACCGGCAAGCTCTGCTTGCCGGTGCCGGTACTCCACTCCCCCCCAGTGGGGTGGCATGGCCAAGCAACGCGCGGCCATGGTCGGGTGCCATGGCCGGGTGTCGGGTGCCATGCTTACACAGCACAGCCTTATCGTGCTGGGTAAGCATGCCCAGCTCAATCCCCCGCTTACCCATGCACCGTCGTTTCCTCTTTTTTTATTTCGACGATTCGACTTTTCGACGCTTAATATCCCCCCATCGCCTCGGACAACACCGACCCGCTCGCATCAATCGGCGCCTCGATCCCCAGCATCGCCGCCAGCGTCACCACGATGTCCGACGGCTTGGCCGGCGAGAAGTACCGCCCCGGCCGAATGTGCGGACCCACGATAAATACAGGCACATGTCGATCATGCGTCATCCCGCTCGTATGCCCCGCGATCTTCTCGTCCACCTTGTACCAGTACGGTCGAAGTTGAAGATAGAGCCGGCCCGACCGCTCCGGGTGATAGCAGCGCCACGCCAGGGCTCGGTGCCTGTCTTCCGGAGACGGCATCGACCCCGACAATTCCTCTGCCGTAAACACCCCCGCCACACCCGGTGTCGCCCGCAGAAATGCCGCCGCCTCCGCCAGCGCCCCCCGACGCTCCGACGGACCCAGCCGATCCAGCAGCGACCGATTGAAATAGACCCACGGCAACTGTATCCGCCGAACCAGCCGACGATCCGCCTTCTTCTTCGTTTTTCCAGTCGACCCGACAAACTTCCGAAGCCGATCATTGAGCCGGTCTTGCAGCGCCTTCAAATCGATTAACCCCCCGCCCAAGCCCATCCCACGCGCAAATAGAGACGCCGACGAAACCCCATGGTCCGACGTCAACGCGATCGCGCAATGATCCAGACCAACTGCCTCATCGAGCATCCGCCATAACGCGGCAAGCTGCCGATCCGTCCGAACGACCATATCCATCGACTCGGGACTCTCCGGTCCAAAGACATGACCGACCAGATCGTTGGACGAAAAGCCGACGCACAACAGGTCCGTCGCCGGCCCCTGCCCCGGCTTCTCGTGTTCCATCACCCGCCGAACCAGTTCCAGCACGAGATCATTCCCAAACGGTGTCGACCACAGAGCCGAGTTGAAAGCGTATCGCTTCTGTGCGTCAAACGCCGGAAGGGCATGCGGAAAACGCACCCCAAGATTCGAATACTGGCTCGGCCACTTCGCATCGACGGGGTAGCACCCCGAATACGCCACCGCCGGCAACATCCGCTCCCACACCCGCCCGGAGAATTGCTCGGGGACGCGCTCCTCGTTCAATGCCGCGATATATCCGGGTAGTTTTTCACCATAGTAGGTACTCGTAACGAAGTTGCCCGTGTGCAGATCCCACCAATACACCCCGTCCGGTCGATGCCCGCCGAGAAAGATCGCCGCCCGATCCTTGAGCGCAACCGAGAGGACCCGCGACCGAGCGTCCGACACCTTGAGCTGATCGCCAAGAGTCGGACCGATCAGATGATGCGGCGACCGGCCCGCCCCACGCGGATCGGTCGTGGCCGGAATGATCGGGTATCGCGCATCGTCCACGGCATACTCGGGCGGTCGAGCAGCGTTGAAGTCCCACTTATTACCAACGATGCCGTGCCCGCGCGGGATGCGACCCGTCGCGATCGTCGCATGCCCCGGCGCCGTCGCCGAGGAACCGTACGAAAAGTGGGCGTTGACGAAATGCGCCCCCCGCCGCATCAACAGCCGGAAGCCATCCTCCCCGAAGTAGCGTTCAAACCGCGTAACCTGATCCGCCCGAAGCTGATCCACGACGACCAGCACAACCAGGCGAACCTCCTTCGAATCGGGCTCCGCCGCCGCTGCGGACGAACCCATGAGCGTCAGACACGCGATTCCACAAAGGAAGAATCGGATACCGCTTTTCAAAGCGCGATGAATCCCATCGTATCCTAATCGGCCGTATCGTCGTACGATCATGAACCACCCTCGATATATATTGACATAAGACTATTTAATCAAATGAATCTCATAGGGTTCACCGCGCGGACCATCTTGGGTGCCACCGGCAAGCTCCGCTTGCCGGTGTGGGTGCCCACCCCCGCCAGGGGTGGGAGCATTGTAGTGGGATGGGTCATCCGACCCATCTGCTGACCACGCACCCGTCCGCATGTGTGCCACTGCTTCAAGCAGTGCCAAAAACTATATGCCGGTCATCATTCAAGGAGTCGATCGCGGATCATCCCCGGCCCCAAGTTTCTCCCGCCGCGCGGCCGCATCAACCCGAAGACGTTCGTCAAATTCGGGATGCGTTCCGCACAGGATCTTCGTCGCAAACAGTGCCGCATTGATCGCCCCGGCAACGCCCACGGCAAACGTCGCCACCGGCACCCCCGCCGGCATCTGCACCATCGAGAGCAACGCGTCCATCCCGTCGAACGCCTCGGACTTGATCGGCACACCGAGCACCGGCAGCGCCGTCTTCGCCGCCGTCACCCCCGGCAGGTGCGCCGCCATCCCCGCCCCCGCGATGATCACCTCCAGCCCCCGATCCGCCGCCGACGAGGCATATTCAAATAGCAAATCCGGTGTGCGATGCGCCGAGATCACCCGCGTCTCGCACGGAACCTGAAGCGACTCAAGCGTCTCCACCGAGCGCGACATCACCGCCCAATCAGACCGCGACCCCATGATGACGCCAACCAACGGTTTCATGGCCGGGAATCATAACGCGAGTTCGAGATCCCGTCAGCGCCAGGCGCCATGCTGACACAGCCCAACATGCTTTCGCTATTCGCTATTCATAATTCGCTATTTCATCCGCCGAACCACCCCGATGACCACCCCCTGAATATTCACCGACCGGGCATAGATCGGCTTGTACTTCGGGTTCGCCGGTTGCAGCCGGATCCGGTTCTTCTCCC
>JBHHUV010000360.1:0-2994 GCA_046754005.1 Phycisphaerae bacterium
GGGCGCCTCCGACTCCCTGTTCGCCGACCGGGTCCTGGTGACGGTGCCGCTGGGGGTCCTCAAGAGCGGCATGATCCGCTTCACACCGCGGCTTCCCGACGAGAAGCTGGCGACGGCTACTTTGACAGCCGCGAACCCCCGGCCCGGCGCCGAGACGACAACCTGCAAGCTGGAGATTCGCCCGGCATTCACGCATGGCAACATCGAGGATGAGGCCGTCTTTAAGGTAAAGATCGACTACCTCTACGCCAAGCCGATTACCATCGATGTCAATCGCGGTTCCAATTCGACCGTCACGCTGTACCCGGGGATTCCGACGGAGTTTTCCTATAAGTTCAAAAGCAGCCCGTCGCCGGCGCCGAAGGGAGCCTCGCGAATCGGCACCCTCCGGGCGATTGAACGCCGATCGAAAAATTCGGTTATCGAAATTGAAATCAGGGAGAAATGAGTTTCGAGTTGTGAGTGTTTATATTTGAGATTCGAAATTTGAGATAAGAGTTTTGCACCGGTTGGAAACCGGTTCCACAGGTATTGGAAACCGGCACCATCCCGGCGCGCCGGAACACTGCTCGGCCAGAAGCCAAGGTTGTCGGCGTGCTTACCCGTCCCCAATAGCCGGGATGTGGAAGCATGGCACCCGGCACTCGGGAGGGCCAGCGATCAGCCGGCCACGGACTCCGCCTTTTCGAGGCTCTCGACCAGTTGTTTGCAGATCAGCGTGAACACCTTGCTGTTCAATACGTCTATCTGCAACAGGTCGGCCATCTTTTCGATCTCCTCCTCGATGCCGTCCAGGGCTCGAACGAGCACGGAGATATCGAGATTCACCCGTTCCATCGCCGAGCGGCAGGTGTCCCGAGCCGAATCGACGTTGCTGGTCTGGGAGAGCACCTTGGCGATACCGCTCGCTCCGCCGATCATCCGAGCGAGCATCATCCCGGGTGAGTCTTCGGGCATGTCCGCAGGTGTGGCATGGTGGTATCGCACCCCTTCCACCAACGCGTCGGGCAGGTTCCACTGCTCCAACACCAACGCCGTCACCTCACCGTGCGTCACGCCCATGAGGTTATATTCGCCCTGTATCCAGTCGTCCGATTCGTGGGGCTGATAGCGCAGGGCGATCGATTCGTACTGTTTCGGCAAGGCCCGGGCCAGCACGAGCACTCCCACGTCGGCCAGAAGTCCGCCCATGAACGCCTCGTCGCGCTGTCGCGGTGCCAGGGCTTCGGCGAACTTCGCGGCGAGGATCCCCGTTGTCACGGAGAGACGCCAGTAGTAGTTGATATCAATATTCTCGCAGCCGATATCTTCCGTCTTCTGAACGAGATAGCGCGTGAGCACCAACTCGCGAATCCGCTTCACGCCCAGCAGTGTGATCGCGTGCTTGAGCGATCCGATCTGCCGTGTGACGCCGAACAGCGGGGAGTTCGCGAGACGCAAGATGCTCGCCGAGATGCCGGGATCGGTGCTCAGCAATTCGACCAGCTTGTTGTAGTCGCAGTCGGAATTCTGCGTCATTTCATAGCAGCGCGTCGCCACCATGGGAATGGAGGGGATGGACGCCGATCGTTTGATCGTCTCGAGTGTTTCTGATTGCATCATGGTCGCTCCTGAGTCAACACGGCGTGGTCTGATGGGCCACTTCCCCTATCGACGTATGAAGACCCACCCTTGAAGTGTATTGTGGAGGAGGTTCGCGTTGCGAACTGCGAGTGTGATCAACGGTTGGAAACCGGTGTCAAAGTGCTTTCGCTATTCGTCCCACCACCACCACCGGCCGCATACATGGTCCATTTCGAACGCGTGAACGCCCGAAATGAACCACGCATGATTGCCGGCGCCGTACTCCATACGGACATAACCGCCCGCGGGCGGGCCGATATCCCCGGCACCATGCTATCGGTCGATGGAGCACTGATCTGAATTAATCCGTCATGTTTTTTCAGGACGGGCGATATGTCATCCCGACGATTACCCCACCATACACAATTTTCGCCATTCGCTAATCGCAGGTGTGCCACTGCTTCAAGCAGTGCCTTCGCGCCCGCAAAGATGAAGAGCCGCGAACTTCAGTCCGCACAGTCGAGCACACACCAAAACCGTCTGCCTTGAACACGCTCCCCCCAAGCGTTCGCTATTCGCCATCCTCCCACCACACTCCTCCCGGACCCAGCAATTCGTAAGGCCGGTAGTCCGCCTTGTAGTTCATGCGGCGGCAATCGCGGACATAGAACCCAGCATACCAGTATGACCGGCCCCAGGCTCGGCACATCTCAATCTCGTACAGCGCCGAATAAACACCGAGGCTTCGCCTTGCCTCCGCCGGATCGAAATAGAAAAAGACGGATGACAAACAGTTCGGACAGACATCGACGATCCCCACGCCGACCACGTGCCCGACCGACCGATAGACAAACTCCACGGTCTCCGTCGCCGAGTCGTACAAAAATGCATCGAACCCCTCCCGCTCATCGCTCATGGCGTCGTCGTGCTGATAGGCCAGGTAATCGGTAAAGATCCGCCACTTTTCGTCGGTGCTTCGGGGGGGGCCGATCTCGATTTGAAGATCCTGATTCCGTCGCCATGCCCGACGCTGCGATCGGCTGGGCGAAAATCGATCCACAGGCACCCGCAGCGGCACGCACTCCCGGCACCCGTCGCAGATCGGTCGATAGACGATCCGACCGCTCCGGCGAAATCCCTGATCCATCAGGTGTTCGTAATCGGACGGTTTCAGTTCGGAGGAGACGATGAACTCGTCCTCCGCGATTCGCCCCGGCAGATAGGGACATTCGTGCGCGCCGTCCTGCATGAGCGGCAACGACACCTTCAGATTATCCCGGTTTCCCGCGTCGGCCATATGGGATAGGATAACATCGACAAGCGGATTCGTGTCGGGCGGTGGTCGCGGCGGACCGTTCGGATTCGAGCGAATTCCTCATGAAAGGGCGATTCCATGAGCCAACATGTCCGTTTCGCGATGTACCTATTATC
>JBHHUV010000361.1:0-2970 GCA_046754005.1 Phycisphaerae bacterium
ACGCGCTCCGCAAGGAGAGTGTATTGACTTCTCACTTCATATAGGTGGCACCCGGTACATCATACAACGTGCACAGCGAATAAAGGTCCGATACGGTGTGCGGACACACACAGGATGTGCGCTGATGCACAGCGAAAGCCGCCGATGTGCCGCATTCACCCACGATGCAAAGATGGCGGGTGCCGCTCATGTCACCGTCAGGTCCGATCACTGATATTTGAGGGATTCCCTCGGAGTTGGCACGCCTCATGCAATCCCCCATCTATGTTTTCGGACTGCCTTCGCCGGACTTACTTGATAGAGGAGACCTCACTACATGGTTGCGTTGCGATTGTCATCCATCATCGTCGCATTATCGGTCGGGTTGGGATTGATTCCGAGCATTGCCAAGGCCCAGGGGCCCGATCATCCAGTCATTACCGAAGTGTTCACCAATCCATTGGGTCTGACCGACGGTCCCGTCGGGCGCGATCCGGCCAATCTGCATCAGGAATACATCGAGATCTACCTGCCCACCGTCGCGGATCTCACCATCGGTCTAAATAAGGACGCGTTGAATCTCACTTTTTACGAGATGGAGGGGGATTTTTTCAGTTCGGGCGTGGGGCTGATGAACTATCGCATCGATCTGCCGACTTTTGACGTCGACCCAAGTAATGGCATCACAGCGGGGGCGATCGCCCGGCCGCCGACGGGTGCCGTCGTCATGGGCTGGGTGGACTACGTGGGGAATCCGCCTACAGACCTGGCGGGGACGCCGTCGACGCGTGTTGCCTTGATTAACGGGGGCATCACGTCAGCGACGGACTTTGTGTTCGTGGCCATCAACGGCGCGCAGTTCACCGGGACGACGAATTTTCCCGTTCCGCTGGCGATCTCGTCGATCGATATGCCGGCCGAGGCGACCAGTGGGATCATTCAGAACGGATCGGGGGCATATTTGTTGGTGAATCGCGATGATCCGGGCTACGTCGAACTTTTTGACGATGCCAACATCCCCGCCGGCGGCAGCGCCGATCCGGATCTGGCGGGGGGAACGGTTCTGGGACTCAGTTCCCTTCTGGACAGCTACGCGGGGAACGACCATAAGAAGTTTGATGTTGAATCCCAGCCCTACATTCCGCCGACGGGGGATGATATTGATCTGGAGAACCAGCTTCCGCTGGGCGGCGTTTTCACGCCGTTCGTGCCGCAAATGGACGAAAGCAAGAAACATGGCTACGCCCGTCTTTTTGTCGATGTGGTGAAAACCTCTGAAGACGGCATCCCCTTCAACGAGGACACGGTCGCCGACGCCTTGAATGCCTATCGCACGATCTCGAACGTCGGCCCGCTCTTTCCGACGCCGGGTCAGGCGCACTTTACGACAAGCCCACCCCAGTTCGCGGTGGCCGATACGATTTTGCAGGTGTTCGACGTCTTGACGGGCACCACCGGCCGGCCGGGTGTCGTCTGCGCCAACGCGGGTGGAAACTTCGGCATGGTGGCGACCGCCACGGTCGGCGCATCGAGCAATCCGGCGATCATGACGACCGGCGTCGCGCCCAGCGCAACGGTCTTCACGGGTCAGACGCCCATCTATCCTCAATTCTCGGTCACCGTCCCGGCGGGCATTCCGGACGGAAGCATGGCCACGGCGTCTGCCTCGCTGGCGGCTACAAACGCCGTCATGGGCGACCCGGCCGTGGTAAATCCCTCGGGCGCGACGACGGTGACGATGCGGGCGATTGACCCGATGATGGGTCAGGATGCCAATCTGCTCCCGTTTCAGGCGACGGCCTTCGCCGCGGTTCAGGGATTGCCCAATGATCCGGGCGTCTTGAACGAGTTCCTCTCGACCAGCCTGGCGTCATTCGTCGCCGCCCATCTGGGTGTGCTGGTCGATGACGAGCGGAACAATGGTCAGTTGCTTCTGAATCCAAGCACGGATCTGTCGAATCCCGTCCTCGTCGATGTGATGGAGGACGATATGCCGTCCGATCCGCTGTTGTTTATCAACGCGCTCTCGCCGGCGGGCCTGGATGATCTGGTGACGACGATTCTCAATTCGGCCGAACAGCTATTCGGCAACAAGACCTACGATCGGAACTTCAACGCGACGTTTACCGCGGTGGCGGCGGTGGAGTTGAACATCGCCGAGACATTTACCAGCGGTGGTGTGTTTGTTCCGACGGAACACGTGTACTACGCCGGCCCGACGGGGGCCGTGGGTCTTCCCAACAGCGGCTTGTCCGACGTCTCCACGACGCGCGGATTCGAGTTGGCCCTGGTGGATACGAATGTGCAGCAATTCGGCACGTTGGAGACGGGCCAGACGGACGATTTCGGCCTGATCGTGGAGGTCGGTCGTGTGAGTGCGGGCGCGACGGTTGTCCCGGGTGAATTCGTATTCCTCAGTTGGACCGGCGGCCTGGAAGGGGCGGACATCGATTCGGTCGATGTCCCACCACACAACAACCAGACGACGATCATCTACATCGATCTCGAGCCATTGTCGACGGTTCTGGGATGCGAGACGATCACGCGGCTGTTCGTGATCGACGGCAACGGGGGCAGCGCGATCAACGTGATCGAAGCCTTCTCGCTGAAGGCGTTTTGCACCTGCGAGGGCGACATCAACCAGGACGGGTTGGTCGATGGGGATGATGTCCAGGGATTCCTGAACCAGATCTTCTTCCCCGGCGATCCGACCCTGGAAGGAGCGGCCTGTGCGGCGGACCTGAACGCCAACGGCATTATCGGGATGGATGACGTCCCGTTCATGATCGCAGAGCTCTTGAACCCGACTTGTAACGGGATTCCGTAGCGGTTCAGGGTTATTCGTTATTCAAGTTGGCGGATTTCGTTTGCAGGGTGCGGAAACCCTGCTCCGTTCTTGCGAGGTGGGCGGATTGTATCGCCCTTTCAGGGGCTGGGGGGGGCTGACCCAGGGCGGCGCGAACCCGCTTAAAATCCCCCTCGCGCAGCCCA
>JBHHUV010000362.1:0-2920 GCA_046754005.1 Phycisphaerae bacterium
CCGGAGTGGAATGATCGTGCCCCGGAGCGGAATGATCGTGCCCCGGAGCGGAATGGTCGTGCTCCGGATGCCGGGACGGCTGTCGGTCCGCCGCCTCATGTGTCATGGACCCGACTTGTTACTGCCCCTTCGTGGCGAAACGTGGGATCGACACCAAGGGGCCGGCCTGATACCCACTTTGCGTGGAAGCCCCCTGCACGAGGCTTTGTTGGAACCCCGTTCGACGTGATTGAGTTATGAAAGTCCGGTTGAAGCCGGCTGAGTGGAATTGAATCTGGCACCTACCACGGGTTGAAGCCGGTGGCAAACAATAAAACCGCCCGGCTGAGGCCGGCATGGAATCCGTCGATTCTGTTCCAGACCCCGTCCATAACAACCGGCACTCGTCGAGATGCGATATTATCGCGGCATGGTTATACTGTGCGTGATGCGTGATCGTGTTGTGGTTATTCACAGAAGACGTCCGGCCCCGGTTCTTTCTCTGCGTGAGAATGGGGTTAGTCAGTGAACGTAACGGTCGAGTACTCCGCGCAGTTGAGCACCGCGATCGGTGTGGCCGAGGAGTCGGTCGAAACCGGGCCGGGTTGCACGCCGGCCGGGCTTATCGGGCTGCTGGCGGAGCGTCATGGCGATGCCTTTCGCATGTTGGTGTTGGATGATACCGGTCGCGTGTTGCCGTGGATCGTTCTGACCGTTGGCGATCGCACGGTTGAGTTCGATTCACCGCGAACGCTCGAGGACGGGCAGAGGTTCGGCATTATCATTCCGATTTCGGGCGGATGAACACCTACATGGCTGAAGATTCCCACTCAATCGAATTGACCCTACAGGATCGCGCCGTATATGAATGGCAGATGTGGCTGCCCGGCTTTGGTGAGCGGGGGCAACGTGCTCTGAAGTCGGCCCGTGTTCTGGTTTCTCGCGTCGGCGGGCTGGGAGGTGTCGTGGCCTACGAGTTGGCCGCGGCGGGAATCGGCCGGCTGGTATTGGCGCACGCGGGGAACGTCAAGGCCAGCGACCTGAACCGGCAGTTGCTCATGACGCACGACTGGATCGGCAAACCGCGGATTGAGTCTGCCGCTCGGCGACTGCGGGAACTCAATCCCGTGCTGGACATTGACGCGGTCAACGAAAATATCAGCGAAGCCAACGCGGCCGACCTGGTGGGTCGTTGCGACATTATTGTGGATGCCGCTCCGTTGTTCGAGGAGCGTCTGGCGATGAACCGTGAAGCGGTTTGCCAGCGAAAGCCGCTGGTTGAGTGCGCGATGTACGGCCTCGAGGCCCAGATTACCACTGTTCAGCCCGGCCGCACGCCTTGTCTGGCCTGTCTGGTGCCGCGTCCTCCCTCGAGTTGGAAGCGTGAGTTCCCGGTCTTTGGCGCGGTGTCCGGGACGGTAGGCTGTCTGGCGGCGATGGAGGTTATCAAGCTCATCGCCGGTCTGGGTGAACCCCTCATTGGCAGGATGCTGCGGATTGACCTGGAGACGATGCGGATTCGAACGGTGCGCATGGAGCGAAATCCGAATTGCTCGGTGTGCGGGGGGCTTTAGGATCAGCGAAATAATAACTTCCCGATGGTTGGGGTCACGATACTGCTGCAGTCGGCCAAGGGCCTTTTCGAAACCGGGGAGTTATTTAACTTGCGATCCTGAGCATTGGACCCAACACTCGGCATGATGTATCGCCCTTTCAGGGGTGGGTGTCGATTAAACGCGATCACCCAGGGCGGCGCTTCGCTCTGCCCTGGGCTGACTTGTTGCGGCCCCTTTGGGTCGAAAAACAGAGGCATGTGATCCTGCCTTGTCGCGGTGTGATTATCCGGAAGCACGCGGTCGGAGTTATCATGCACGGAAACGCATCCAGTCTTCTTGTGACGGTGTGACTCACTTGTGTAGAACAACGTGGGGTTGGCGGTCGGGTATGGGCAGGCTCGCGACTGTCAAGACACGATCCAAAGGGGATCGTGTCTTGACAGTGCCACCCTATCGATCCTTGTGGTTTGAGTATGCCAGCTACTGCACCGGTTGGAAACCGGCCCCACAGGCCCGCCTGTACTGTCATGGACTCGTTTTGAATGGGAAGCTCAATCTGGTATAATATCGGATGGCGAGACACGAACATAGGGGAATAGTAATGAGCTCAGTCCGGGGCCGCTTGTGCCTTGCTTTCATCGTTATGCTTGCCGGTTTCGGCCGGAGCCAAGCCCAAGTCACCTTTATCGATCGAGCGCCTGAGACCGGGACCACGAGCCATAGTCTTGGTCGCGGGGCCTCCATGGTGGATATCGACGGGGACGGACTGCTCGATCTCATCGAGGGCAATGCGGAGATGCCCAATCGGTTCTTCCGTCAACTGCCGAATCACACCTTCGAGGATGCCAGCAGTGCCTGGGGTATTGCCTTCGATAACCGATCCACGTGGGGATCCCTCGTTGCGGACTTTGACAACGACGGCGATAACGACGTGTATTTCATCAGCGGCGGGTTTATCTCGGGGCCCGTGAGGAATCAACTTCTGAGGAACGATCTGAACACGGGCGGGGGGCTGAACGATGTGAGTATTCTCGCCCCTGATGCCGTGCAGCCTTCGCGAGACTTTGGTGGGACGGCGTTGGACTACGACCGCGATGGCGATGTGGACATCTTTGTCTCGACGTCCGATCCCAATACCGCGTGCTGGCTGTTTCGCAACGAGGGGGGTATGTCTTTCATCGACGTTTCATCCGCGGCGGGAATCACACAATCGGGACAATATCATCACTGCAGTTCGGGTGATTTTAATAATGATGGATGGATGGACATTGCCGTGGGCAATCGCAGCGGGCCGAACCTTCTATATCGAAACAATGGCAATGGAACCTTTACCAACGTGGCCGCGGCCGCCGGCGTGGAAAGCCCCAACGAAAACTTCGGGATGG
>JBHHUV010000363.1:0-2918 GCA_046754005.1 Phycisphaerae bacterium
TTGGGGTTGGGGAACGGTGAGCAAGCTTATTGGGGGGGCTTGGCTGGATGGTTTTTACTGCAGAGGACGCTGTGGAACACGGAGTTGAGGCGGTGTGGAATGTAGGAGGGAGAAGGATGGGGTGTTTCTTGATTTGTGCTGCTTGGAAACCGGTGTTTCAGCCAATTTGGCCAGGGATCGAGGAGAGATTCTCGGTTCAGCACTTCAGCGGATAATGTAAATAGCGTATTGGCATTTGTCGGTTGGATTGTTGCAACCGGCTTATTCTGATAGGATGGCGGTGGGCTGCAGTGATCCGTTGAATATGTCTTTTGGGGAGATTCTGATGAGACTGATGGATGTATTGGCTTCCAGGTCGATTGGCTCCTGCTGTCTGTTTTCCCTCACGCTCATCTGCATGGCGACCGGCTCCGTTTACGCCGCGATACCCGATCTGCTTGTTACCGATTTTTTCAATAGTCAGGTCCTGCGCTATGATGGCGATACCGGTGCCTTCATCGAGGTGTTCGCAAGCAACAATGGCATGGATTCCCCATTGGGCCTGGCCCTCGGCCCCGACGACAATCTGTATGCCAGCGGCGGAACGAGCAGCAGTGTCCTCCGATTCGACGGGCTGACGGGTTCCTTCATGGACACATTCGCGAGTGGTGGGGGGCTGTTAGTTCCGAGTGGAATGCTGTTCGATCAGAACCAGGATCTGCTGGTGGGTGGACTGCTTTCTGATGCGATTTATCGATATGACGGGAACACGGGGAACTTCATAGACACGTTCGCCGTGGGGGGTGGGCTGGATCGCCCGTTCGATCTTGTTCATGGGCCGGACGGCAATCTCTTCGTCAGCAGCACCAACACGAACTCGATCTTGCGATATGACGGACAATCGGGCGCTTTTCTCGATGTCTTTGCGATTGGAAGTGGTATGGATAGTCCGCAGGGCCTGGTCTTCGGACCGGATGGGAATCTGTATATCAGCAATGGGAATGGCGGGAACATCCTTCGCTATTCCGGGCAGACCGGAGCCTTTATCGATGTCTTCGCGAGCGGGGGCGGACTGTCACTATCGCGTGGCCTGGTGTTTGGCCCTGACGGAAACCTCTATGTCAGTAGTTCGGGCACAGACAGTATCTTGCGTTATGACGGTCAGACCGGCACATTCATTGATGCATTCGTCGCGCCCGGTAGCGGTGGGTTGCGTGTTCCCGAGTTTCTGACTTTTATACCCGAACCGAGTACAGCCATCCTGTCCATATTGGGTATCTTTCTGCTCTCGCGACGACGACATCGTTCTGTTCGTCGGGGAATGGGGAGGGTCGTTGGACGGCCGAACGGACTGGAAGTTCGTAGCTCATCATGAGTCCCGCCATGCCCGCGCTGACGCTTGGGCATGCCACCCTACTTTCGGGACACGCCACCACTCGCTTGGGCATGCCAGCCCGATCCCTTATTCTCCCGCCTCCAGCACCGCCATGCCCTGTTCGAAGACGATGTCGAGGGGGATGCCGGCTTCGGCGATGCGGTTGAGATCGGCTTGTAGCGTCGGGCCGATTTTGCCCTTTTCCTCCATCAGTTTGGCTACGCCCGCGTAGTCGCCGTCGCCCTGGAGCGTCAGGATCTTTCGGCTGAGGGCGGTCATGGCCTCCTGCATCTTCTCGAAATTGACGCGATAGGCGCCCGTCTTCTCGTCGCGGCTGAAGGCGCCGTGTTCCTCGAAAAAGTTGAACCGGAGCATGTTGGCCTTGCCGTGGGCGCTGGCGGCGCCGAAGCGGACCGAGCGGAAGATGCCGGCGAGAAAGGTGACGTAGTGGTCCATCGGCTCGCCCTCGGTGAGTTCGCCCTGCTCGAAGAGTTTGGTGACCATGTAGAGACCGAGGATGTCGGCCTTGCCCTCCTCGAGGGCCGAGGCCCGCTCCTTGAGGGCGTCGCGGACGCTGCCTCGGTCGTTGATCGTGTTTTTGATGCCGAGACCGTGGGCGACTTCGTGGAACATGGTGTTGCCGAAGAAGGCGTTGAAGGTGATGTGTTTGCGCTGGTCGGGTGCGATGAGCAGGTCGGCGATGGGGACGAGGATCTTGTCGTACTTGGCCCGCATGGCGTTTTTGAGTTGCAGGCGACGGGTGCCCTTTTGAAGCTGGACCTGCTCGTCGTTGGGCAGGTTGATGGCGATGGTTTTGGCGCCGGCGTTGCAGTCGCCGGCGTAGTAGACGACGTCGTAGGCGTTCAGGTCGGAGTCGGAACCGGGGGTTTCGGCCTTGTAGGCGTCGGGGACCGGGAGACCGCGCTGGAGACCGGGCAGCAGGGCGGCGTATTTGGCGAGCCGCTCGCTCCAGTTTTTGTCCTTGACGAGAACGTAGGCCTCGAAGGAGGCCTTTCGGCCGAAGAGTGCGTCCTCGTAGGTCTCGATCGGGCCGATGACGATGTCGAGGGTGTTGTTCTTCATGTCCATCCAGGCCATGTCGCTGGGACGGTACTGATCGGAGAGCAGGGCGGCGGCGCGGAGGTTGAGATACCAGCTTAGCTCCTTGTCCTTGGAGCGCCGGGCGGCCAGTTTGAGCTTTACGGCCGCGGCGCGGGTCTGATCGACGAAATAGACGCGGTAGGGGGTGGCGGCGAGGTGGCCGTCATGATCGCGGAGGATCATCGTGTACTGGCTGTTGAAGGCGGCCGTTTGCTCGGGATGCTGCTTGAGGTGTTCGGCGAATTCGGCCTTGGTCATATCCGGCGGATAGAAGCGGGCGCCACGGGGCTTGGGACCGACGCCGCGGACAAACGGTTCGTTTCCCTTCAGGCGATCCCATGGGCCGTAGTTGATCTCGGCGAAGCGTCGTGTGGCGGGATCGGTGATGCGCTCTAGCAGGGCCTTCTTGTCACCGTGGGTCTGCATCCAGAAGGCGTCGTTCATTTCCTTCGCCGCGTCGATG
>JBHHUV010000364.1:0-2907 GCA_046754005.1 Phycisphaerae bacterium
CCACAATCTGTTGTTCGATTAATTTTTGTTAAGTGCAGGCTGTTCGGATTCGATTTAGTAGGTGAACTCCCTATCGACGTGTCCAGGGACACAGCCGATCGAACCTGTGGAACGAGGGCCGAAATTTATGAGCACCGCACTTTCCGAACCTGTCGCGAATGTGAACGAGGCGAATAATCAGCATCAATCCATTGAGTCGACGACCACGACGACACAAATCGTCAGCTTTCGGCTGGCCAACGAGGAATACGGCGTGGACATCATGCGCGTCCAGGAAATCATCCTCGTCGGGCAGATCACGAAGATGCCGGAAGTCCCGGACTACATTTGTGGATTGATCAACCTGCGTGGACATGTGATTCCCATTGTCGATCTGCGCAGGCGATTTGATCTGCCGATCAAGGAGAATGACGAACACACACGGATCATCGTGATGAATGTGGAGAACAAAACAACCGGCATGGTGGTCGATGCGGTCAACGAAGTCTTGCGTATCAGCCCCGACCAGGTCGAACCGCCGCCTTCGAGCATCGCGGGAATCGACCATGCCTATATCACGGGGCTGGTGAAGTTCGAGGAGAAGCTGCTGGTTCTATTGAACATTGAAAACATCCTCTCTCAGGAGGATCAGTCGAAGCTCGCGGAAGCAGTCAGTCCGACGAGTTGAACATTCAGCACGAACAGGGCCCGCCGTGCACGGGACCCTTGAAACCATTGAAAGACAATTAGGGATAACCCGTAAACGAGGTAAAAAAATGGCAACGCAGTCTAACACGAATTCAAATGACTCGGTTCAAGATGTAATTTCCACATGGGACGGCGGGCCCGATGGGTTGGCCCGGTATCAGAACGCGTTAGACAACCTGAGCACGAATGTGTTCATCGCGGACGCGGACCGGAAGCTGGTCTACATCAACAAGAAGGCGAAGCAGACGCTTCGAGCCGTCGCTTCTGAGATTCGAAAAGTCTTCAACGTCGATGCGAACAATTTGATGGGTACATCGATTCATACCTTCCACAGCGATCCCGACAAGATCGAGGCCATTCTGTCCAATCCAGCCAACTTTCCCCGAATGGCCACCCTCGAGTTCGGTGACGTGGCCCTGGAGACGAATATCAATGTGCTGACCGACGCGTCCGGCCGGGCGATCGGGCATATCGTCAACTGGGAAGACGCCACCGCCAAGATACGATTGTCCAGGGAAATCACCCGTCTGGTTGAAGCGTCCATCCAGGGCCACCTCAGTGAACGTGCCAATCTGGATCAGTTTGAAGGTGATGAACAGAAGGTTCTTTCCGGCATCAACGAGATGCTCGACGCGATCCTGCTTCCCATGGTCGAGAGTAATCGGATGCTGGCACGCATCTCCGTTGGCAAGGTGGACGAGAAGATCACGGCCGAATATCAGGGCGATCACGAGAATATGAAACGGGCGATCAACACCTGCGTGGATATGGTTCAGGGGCTGATGCAGGAGACGGAGCGGCTGATCGATGCGTCTAAGGCGGGCCAGCTTTCCGAACGCGGCAAGCCCGAAATGTTCGAAGGCGCCTATCGGGAGTTGGTGCAGGGCATCAACGAGATGCTCGACGCCATCCTGCTACCTATCCAGGACGGGGCGAACATCCTGGACAAGCTGGCCCAGCGCGACTTCCGGGAAAAGGTCGTTGCTGAGTATCACGGTGATCACGCGAAGATCAAGAATAGCATCAATGCGGTTGTGGACAATGTCGGTGCTGCGTTGGTGCAGATTGCCGAGGCGGCGGAGCAGTTCACGGAAGGATCGCGCGTGGTGGCCGAAGGCTCGACCTCGCTGTCCGATGGGGCACAGACCCAGTCGGCCAGTGTCGAGGAGATGTCGGCGTCCATTCAAACATTGAACAAGATGATCCAAAGTGTCGCCGAGAACGCCATGACCGCGGACAAGGTCGCTGGAGATACCAGCAAGATGGCCGAAGAAGGCGGTTCGGCGGTGGACAAGAACATCGAAGCGATGCAGTTGATCGACAAGTCTTCGGAGCAGATCGCAGAGATCATCGGTGTGATCTCCGAGATCGCGGCTCAGACCAACCTGCTGGCACTCAACGCGGCGATCGAAGCGGCCCGCGCAGGCGAACATGGCCTGGGTTTTGCGGTCGTCGCCGACGAAGTTCGCAAGCTCGCCGAACGCTCCAGCGAGGCGGCCAAGGAGATTACCACGCTGATCAAGGAATCGACTCAGCGCGTGAAAGAAGGTGCGACGTTGAGCGAGCAGACCGGGGAGGCGTTGAAGAAGATCATCGAGGGAGTGGAAGAGACGGCCAAGGGAATCGCCCAGATTGCCAGCGCCTCGGAGGAACAGTCCTCGACCGCGGGCGAGGTGGGAACCGGCATTCAAAACATCGCCTCCATCACCGAGAATAATGCCTCGGCGGCGGAAGAGATGGCCGGATCGTCCGAGGAACTCTCCGGGCAGGCTCAGCAGCTCAAGGAGTTGGTCAGCGCGTTCCAGGTCGGCACGACCGACTAGCAGTGACCGTTGCAAAGCAGTGGCACCGGCTAACAACCTGTGCCACGGCGCGGTCGATGGCTGAGACTCGAGTGGTCGGCATGCTTACCCGCCCCAAGAGGCCGGGTCGTGTGAGCATGGCACTCGGCCACGGCGCGGTCGATGGCTGAGACTCGAGTGGTCGGCATGCTTACCCGACCCAAGAGGCCGGGTCGTGTAAGCATGGCACCCGGCCACGCCCCAGGTGATTGGGATGCTTACCCGCCCCAAGAGGCCGGGTCGTGTGAGCATGGCACCCGGCAGTGGCACCCGGCACCCGGTTGTTCAAGCGGCACCCGGGCTGGCAAGAAAGGATTCTTATCGTGGAACTGCTGAAGCTGACGCCGGAAGAGTTCAAGAAGGTGACAGAACTGGTCTA
>JBHHUV010000365.1:0-2879 GCA_046754005.1 Phycisphaerae bacterium
GCAACGCCATCCCCATCGGGATTTCATACGAAACCATCTGGCAGGCCTCGCGCATCGCGCCATAGACCGACCACTTGTTGTTGCTCGCCCAGCCCGCGAGGATGACGCCCACGACCTCGATACCCAGCATCGCCAGTATAAAAATCAACGCCACGTCCAGATCCCGAAACACCCACGCCGCGGCAAACGGCAACGCAAGAAATGCGCAGATCGGCGGGACAAACGTCACGTAAATCGCCAGCTTGAACAGGATCGGATCGCCCGATGTCGGAATAAAATCCTCCTTGAACAACAGCTTGATCCCGTCGGCCGGCGATTGCAGCCAGCCGTGCCAGCCACCCACCCGCATCGGTCCCATCCGAGACTGAATCCGGGCGGAGATCTTCCGCTCCCACCAGATGGCGAAGGCCGGAATGATCCCGATGAAGCTGATGATCCCGCCCAGCGCAACCAGATCGCGAATCAACTCAAACTGAAGCGGCCAGATCACGAAAGCAGCCAGCGGACCAAAACCCGTCTCAATCCCCAGCCCCCGATGGATGGTCTCGACCGTATGTTCGTAGGACACGCCGATCAGCCAGACAGAGTGTTCACCAGCCGCGGGAGCCAGCGATTGAACAAACGCAAACACCTCGGCATGCAGCCAGACAATCAGACAGACGCCGAACACACCGCCGAAGAAAAGGAAAGACGCCACATAGGGCAGCCGCAGAATCCGGCCGATCAGACGATAGAACAGCACCCCCAACGCCCCGGCGGAAAACGTCAGGCTCGCCAGCGCCGCCCCGATGACGCCGATCCACACAAAGGGAATCTTCCAATCCGCGTCCGCCAGATCGGCATCCCAGGGCGCCAGCCACGACGCACACAGCATCACCACCAGCAGATGAATCGCCCCAAGCCCAAGCAGCCAGACGATCGCCTTGCGACGATAACCACCGAGCGTCTCCGGGCTTTTTGCGATCCAGGGAAGGGTGATCTGACTCACCGCAAGCCTCCACTCACTCGAACAACCCCCAGGCAACACTAAAGCGTGAGTTTATAACGACTTGTCCCAGACTTGTGAAGGGGTGGCACAAATGGGTGGCACTGTCAAGGCACGATCCCCTCTGGATCGAGCCTTGGCAGTGGCGAGCCGACAGTCGTGACGGCATCTGTGGCACGCGCGAGCATCCCGCTCCGAAGGAGCATAGGCGCATGGCCACGGGTGCAGCGCAGCGGAACCCGTGGACGAAGGAGCGTACACCATCACCATCTCGCCCTGAAAGCGCGAGGGCAGCGTGCCTGCGCCAGGACGATGAGATGTGCGGGAGAAGACCGTGTCCGTGGGTCTCGCCGCGCTACACTCGTGAAATCGTTCCTATATCCCTCCGGGACGGATTTCGCCGAACCACATGTGAAAAGATCCCGCCTGAACTGTCATGCACCCCTCGCCCATCGCCCCAAGAGGGTTCCCTCGTCGCTTGCCCCAAAGGGGCTTAACATGTCAGCTTGGGGCAGAGCGCAGCCCTGGGTTCGCCACGATCAAAATACACCCAGCCCTGAAAGGGCGACACAACCCGCGTGCCACACGACTCCAAGGACTGATGATTTGCAGGCGACGATTGACGAAATCACTATTCGACATTGATGCACTGACCGCCCCATCCGGCGACGGCGAAACCCTGATCCAGCCCCCTATCGGGGACATGGCCTCCCTCGTCGAGGCCAATCGCCAACTCCGCGCGAACACCAAACTCCGCCTCCTCGACCGACCCGCCGCCGAATGGTCACCCGATTCATCCGAATCCGGCCCGATCATCATGACCGGTCACCAACCGAGCTTCTACCATCCCGGCGTCTGGGCCAAACACCAGGTCGCCACCCATCTGGCGGCTCGAACGGGCGAAACCACCCGTATGCTCCTCGTCGACAGCGACGTCCCCCATCAACTCACAATCGCCTGGCCCGACACCTCGGAACCATTCTGCAAGGTCCGCACAACGAGTCCGGGGAACTCGGCCGGTCAGTCCTACGAATACCTCATGGATCGGAACCCGGGCGACTGGCAGCGGATGTTCCAATCGATCGATCGAAGCTGGAGCACGGATTCAGTCGACCTGCTGGACACGTTCATCACCGGTTTTCTGAATCCGCCCCTCGGCGCAGTCTCGCAGCAGCAAGGCTACGTGTCCCGCTGGATGGGCGGAATGGCGGCCATCGAGATCAAGCTGGGCGGTGCCGTACCGGAGTTCCTCTGCATCAGCAAACTCTTTTCGTTCGCCTCCGATTCGGCGGATCCAGCGGCGGCAGCCTTCACGGCCCACCTGCTCATGAACGCCGATTCGTTCGTCGGCATCTACAACCAATCGCTGGCGGACTATCGAAAGCGCCGAGGCATCCGCGGTCGCCAACACCCGATTCCCGATCTGGCCGACGACGGCGGCCGGCGCGAGATCCCGTTCTGGATGGTGCATCCGCAACAGCCGCGTCAACGGGCGTTCGTCTCAAAAGGCGTATCGGGCGAACTCTCGCTCCACGCGGGAGACTTAGCGAATTGTCAAATCGACCCGGCCCATCTTCAACGCGATCCCGCACGGGCACTATCCGAAGCATTGGGCGACTGGTCGATCCGACCCCGGGCCCTGGCTCAGACCATGTACGCCCGGCTCCTGGCCTGCGATCTGTTCATCCACGGCATCGGCGGCGCCAAGTACGATCAGATCACCGACGCGATCATCCGCGCGTTTTTCAATGTCAAGCCCCCCGTCTACGGCTGCGTCTCGGCCACCCTCCACCTCGACCTCCCCCGCTTCGGCGTCCAACCCGCCGATCTCGTTCAAGCCCAACACAAGGCACGCGATCTGCGATACAATCCACAGCGCTACGTCACGATCGAC
>JBHHUV010000366.1:0-2871 GCA_046754005.1 Phycisphaerae bacterium
GGCTCGGAATCGCCGGCTGATCCATTTGTTGATCCGTAGTCGCTTGCTCCATAGGCTCCTCGATGCGCCGGACGATCTCGCCGGTCTCCCCCCGGTCTCACGACTGAATGGGCCGAGAACCGGCATGCCGACCGATTTGCCATCGCCCCAATGATACCCTAATATATTCCGAACATCAACAGGCGTGACAAGACCGTATAATGTCCCTGGGAGCACGCAGGATGCCTGACGAACAGCTTGCTTTCGGCTGGGGACAAGAGCCCGAGAAGCCCTCGTCTTCCCGGCCGCGGCAGTCCATCAGACCCCTCGCCGACCGCCTCCAGGGCCTCGCCCGGCGGGGCATCTACCTTGGCACGTCGAGCTGGAAATACCCCGGCTGGCTGGGACAGGTGTACGATCCCGGCCGCTACCAAACCCGTGGAAGGCTGTCGCAGAAGAAGTTCGAGCGGGAGTGCTTGAGCGAGTACGCGACGATCTTCCCGACCGTCGGTGGGGATTTTTCGTTCTACCAGTTCCCCTCCGAGGCGATGTGGGAGCGATGCTTCTCGCAGGTGCCCGAGGGCTTCCGCTTCAGCGTGAAGATTCCCGAAGACATCACGGTGGAGCGTTTTCCAAAATTACCCCGGTACGGCCGTCGCGCGGGACGGGAGAATCCCAACTTCATGGATCCGAGGCTCTTGGAGGATCGGTTCCTGGCCCCACTGGAGCCATACCGCAAGAAGCTCGGCGTGCTGATGTTCGAGTTCGGGGCAATCCATGATGGACCGATGAAGGACGCTGCGCAGTTTGCAGATGCCCTGAATCAGTTCCTCTCACGCCTGCCGACCGACCGCTTCGACTTCGCGGTGGAGGTGCGGAATCGAAGCTTTCTGACCGAGAGTTCCGATTACCTGGACTGCCTTCGCTCCAACGGCGTCGCCCATTGCTTCAACAGTTGGACGCGGATGCCGTCGATCATCGAACAACTCGCGATCTCGGGCACATTCACCGCCAAGCACGCGGTCGCCCGCCTCCTCCTCAAACCCGGTCGCGCCTATCGGGATGCGGTCAAACAATTCTCGCCCTACGAACGCATCCAGGAGCCTTATCCCGAGGGTCGGGCGGGGCTCATGGAGTTGATCGAGACGTGTTTGGATCGCCGCC
The DNA here is from genome assembly GCA_046754005.1 of Phycisphaerae bacterium. Taxonomy (GTDB): domain Bacteria; phylum Planctomycetota; class Phycisphaerae; order UBA1845; family UTPLA1; genus CAYXGR01. The sequence continues at coordinate 1,144 of JBHHUV010000366.1, forward strand.
TCGCCCTCTTCGCCTTCGTCAACAATCGCTTTGAGGGAAACGCTGTGGAGACGATCCGTGAGGTGGCAGTGGGTGCGGGCGGCTAGGCGTCGTGGCTTGCGCGGTGCAACTCGGCCTGGTCCACCCTGACCGGAGCGCTGCGCATTGCCTCGACCGATCGAACCAGGCTGTCACGAGGTGGAATCCCTCGCGCCAGAGTATCCTTGACCGTGATTCCATGAACCGTCGCCGCCTCAGGATCGATCCGCACATCCTGGCGGACAAGCCGCTCCGCGCGGTCATCAAGCTCGCCATTTGAAACTGAGCACATCCCGACCTGGATGATTCGATCACGGTCGGGATTCAATCCACTCGTTTCAAGATCGAAGACCAGGCAGGACCGAACTGATTCCATGACGCTGATGCCTCCCTCCATGAGGGTCGAGTCGCCTGATCATACAGCAGAATGAGAATGGATACTCCGGCTGACCGCATGGCCCGACTCGAAGACTCGGGGCTACAAGCCTGATATTGCGGTGGCCGCGGGAACCAACGACGCACGCCCCGACATGGATGCGAATTGCGTGATGAATCCCCCAAGTATTCCCCAGCAGTCACAGCGCGAAACAAGACGAAACCGTGCAGAAGGGTGCGATAGCGTCGACAAGACAGATCGGAATGAACGTGCGTGTAAACACCTTGCGAATGCTGATGTTAGAGACGGCGCGCGACGCAATGCGACAGGAGTCAAAACGAATCAAGAAACGAACACGAACGCGCCCGGGAGGACTCGAACCCCCAACCCTCTGATCCGAAGTCAGATGCTCTATCCAATTGAGCTACGGGCGCTGTGCGATTCGGCCAAACGGTAACACACACCGGTCACGGCGACAAGATGGTCAGCCACGAATCGCGTATGTCGGGTCCATGTCATACTCGGTGGGGCCCCCCGCCGGTTTCCGGCCCGACTTTCTGCCTCAAGCCCGATCGAAGCCGGTTACAGGGAATTGATTGCAACCCACCGATTGAAGAATCGAGAGAAGGCGATGCCTCGGTCTGATCCCGATGTTTGGCGCTCGGGCCTCGGATGGGCGGCACACCGTGGGTGACGCGGTTCACATTCGCTGATGCACACAATCAACAGATGCATCAGATGCCCCATTCTGCGACCGCCGAAGACCCATCCTCAAGGGCGCGCGTCCGATCCAGGCCACGCCACGCCTGCAGAATTCATACAATGCGATATCTGTATTCCACGACCCTGGGCAAATCGCTTGCGGGGCTAAGCCGGATCTGTCTATAATAGCCTATTATGCGATTCTACAACCGGGGGCGGAGGAATGGCCATGAACCGGTTTCCCCACTATGCGTTGTTGCTTCTTGCCGGGGGTCTGGTCGCGGGCCTGCCGCGGGCGGCGGGCGATCTGCTCGTGGCGAGCTACAACACCGACAGCATTCTGCGGTTCGACGATCAGACAGGGGCCTTCATCGACACATTCGCCGCTGGCAGCGAACTCAACCTGGTTGAATTCATGACCGTAGGCCCGGATGGGAATCTGTACGTCAGTAGCCCCTTGACCGACAGTATTCTTCGTTATGATGGCCAGACCGGTGCGTTTATTGACACATTCGCCGACAACCAGATGCCCAATGCACAGGGCTGACCTTCGGATCGGATGGTGACTTGTATGCCCTCACCGGACTTACGATCGGTGGATCAAGGCTCCAACACTATGATGGCCAGACGGG
>JBHHUV010000367.1:0-2858 GCA_046754005.1 Phycisphaerae bacterium
CTGTGGCAATTCCCGGATCAATTCGCTTCGAAAGTGATCCAGAATGCGCTCGGCGGAGGCACGGGCATCCTCGGGCGTGGTTCTGGGCAGCAGAACCACGAACTCATCGCCGCCGTAACGGACCGGAATGTCGGACTCGCGAATGGATTGTTGGATCACGTTGGAGGTCATCCGCAGGAGCTGGTCGCCGACCTGGTGGCCGAGCGTGTCGTTGACGCGCTTGAAATTGTCCAGATCGAGCATCATGCAGGTCAGATCGGTTTGATAGCGAGAAGACTCGGCGAAGAGCTGTGACAACAGATCGTTGAAGTGCCGTCGATTGTAGAGACCGGTCAGAGAATCTCGGGCGGCCATCTCGCGAAAACGCTTGTTGGCCTCCTCGAGCGCTCCGGTACGTTGCTTGACACGTTCCTCGAGTTCCGCGTTCAGATTCACGAGCTTGGTATGTGACTCGGCCAGCTCATCGGCCATGGCGTTGAACGACTTCGCCAGCTCGCCGATTTCATCGCGGCGGTTGATTTTGACGCGCATGTCCAGTTTGCCCCGGGCAAAGACACGGGCGGCGGCGGAGAGGCTGTTGAGCGGGCTGATCAGGTTTCGGAACACTTCGTATCCCAGAGGGACCATCAGCAGGGTGATGCCGATGGCGAGGCCGATCGTGTTTCGGATGAGCATGGCCAGACGCTCCGTCGAACCCTCGAGGCTGACTCCGACACGGATGTAACCAACGATCGGACGAAGGGGGTCGGTCCTTCCGGGCTCCCGTGCCTGGATCGGGTAAACGACATCGATGCGTGGACCCTGATCGCCGTGATAGGAAAGCTGGGGGTGATCGAGGGGTTCGACGGAGACACGATGCGCATCGTCCAGGACGAGGTGGGTGATGTTCCCGGTCCCCTGCTGGTGGCTGGCCAGCAACTCGCCGGTCGCGTCCGTGAAGAGGATATAGCATATTTCACTGCCGGGGACGCTCCCCTCCGCGACGGCCAGCAGCGCTTCCCGATCCTGGCGTTCGACGGCGTCGGCGCTGGCGCTGGCCAGGGCACGGGCCATGTCACGGGCCTGCTTCTTGGTCTGTGCCAGCGTAATCCGGGACGATATACGCAGGTAGGTGACCCCGGTCAGACCGGTGGCCGCAAGAACCACGAACGTAAGAAGGGCCGTGGTACGGAATTGGAGGCCGAACAATCCCCGATAGAGATTTCGGAAGAAAGTTCGCACGAAGGATCTCCCAGTCGGTGTAGAAACTCCGTCAACCCCTGGTATCCCGTCGGTTCAGAGCTATCTCTGCGGGGGCGGATTCCACCGCCTTTTCATCGGATTCCGGAGGTCGAGGCTTCATATCAGAGACGCGAACGGCTGATAATCAGGGTGTAAAGCGGGGTCTGGGATTCGTTTTTGAGGCGGGGGTGGTATTCCCGGCTGAGTCGGTTCAGCCGGGAATCAATCCCTTGAAAGAATGGCTCGGGAGCGATAATCTGATTCGACTGACGAGAGTGGTGGCCCAACCGGCTGAACCCGGGGATGGAGAGCCACGTTCTCAAAACGAAAACCCGACACATGGTGGATGTAGCTCAGTTGGCAGAGCACTAGGTTGTGGTCCTAGGGGTCGCGGGTTCAAGCCCCGTCATCCACCCGTTACAAATCACGCAGAACGCTTGAGTTGGCGTACCAATCCGCGTCGGGCAGTGCGGCCAAGAAAACCTACGAATCCGGTAATTGCCGGATTGGGTTTTGAGGAGTCGCACGATGCCGAATCCAGCGCGTTACCGAGTTCCATCCTACCGCCTTCACAAGCCCTCCGGGCGAGCGGTCGTCACCCTGGACGGGAAGGACCACTACCTGGGCAAGTGGAACACGAAAGCGAGCCAGTCAGAGTACGATCGCCTGATCGCGGAGTGGCTGCTCCTCGGCCCGATAGCTGATCGATGTGCAGGAACGCCTCCGTGTAGGTCACCTGCAGGACGTCGTCGAGGTCGAACGAGGTCCGCCATACGGGATCGATGGAAAGGCGGCGGCGCACGCCTGGGCCGTGCGTCTTGAGCAGAGTGGTCAGGGCGTCGGCATCGCCGCCGACCGCGCGCGACACGGTATCGTCGCCGGAGGTGATCACGGGGCTGGCTCCACAGATGGCAACAGCGGCCCGTTGCTGCCGTGAATTGTAACAGACTACGCCCGACGGATCACCTCAAGCCGCCGGTCAGGTGAGGAATCGGTCGATTCTGCTCAGGGACTTCGATTGGAGGTACTCCCGTCGGAGAGTATGTCGAGGCGAAGCGCGACTTGCCTTCAAAGTCGAGTGACGAACACAGGACATGCAAGGCGCACGCCACTTGCGATTGAGTCTGCGGAAGGTGAGTCATTTGATCAGGATCGATGTTTCCGAAATCGTCGACGCGCACATCGATCGCCTCAACCGCCGCCGCGCGGAACATCCCCAACGATTTCCAAAGCTTGTCAAGAAAACCAAATGCGCATATTCAGGTCTGCGGGGTTCTCGCCTGTCACCCTCTATGATACCCCGAAGAGCGGCAACTGTGTCCGGCCATAGAGGAACAATTCTTTGTACTGCAGTCTTCGGGCGCTCATACTCGATGACACGATTCTTCAAGTCAATCGCTGCAACCGGAAGCTCGGCACAATCGGTATTTCCGAATCCCCCGTTGATACCAAGGAGAATCATCGTCTTCAATGGATTTTGAGCATTATCCAATAACAGCCGAATTTGATGCGGCTCAAAGAGTCTCTTTCCGTTTTCCCGATCTCGCAGGCTTCGATTTTGACGTGTCTCTTTCATCTTGAGAGTACCGGATCGTGAAGGTCGAAGAATCAAGCCGCGAGGTTGATTCTTCGACCTT
>JBHHUV010000368.1:0-2851 GCA_046754005.1 Phycisphaerae bacterium
CGGCATGCTTACCCGCCCCGATAAGGCCCGGGGCGTGTAAGCATGGCACCCGGCACTTGGCACTGCTTGAAGCAGTGGCACGCTTGCTTGTTTGGGATTCGTGGATGATTCATAGCATGACAGGTTTCGGCGAGGCGCGGATCGTGGAGGACGGGGTCTCCTTCGTGGTCGAGATCCGCAGCCTGAACAACCGCTACTTCAAGGCCTCGATCAAGGTGCCGGAACTCTTTCAACGATACGAGACCGAGATTGACAAACAGCTTCGGCCTCGGATCGGCCGGGGGAGCGTGAATTACACGCTTCGAATCAAGGACGAAAACCCGGCATCGGCCTACACAATCCAGACGGAGCTTCTGGGTGAATACGCGCGTCAACTGCAATCGGTTGCCGGGCAGGATGGAGCGGGCCACGTCGATCTTGCCCGATTGATTGAAATACCGGGGGTCTTGCAACCGCCGGAGATCGAAGAATCGGTGCTGGCCGCACAATTCGAGGTGGTTCGCCGCCTGACGGAAGAGGCGGTTACCTCGCTCATCGAGATGCGTCGGCGTGAGGGCGCGGCCCTTAAGAACGACCTGGATATTCAACTGGAAGAGATCCGCACGCGCGGCCGGGCTATGGCCGAACGATCGCCCGAGGTGGTGGTGGACTACCAGAAGCGACTGCACGCACGGCTGCGGCAGCTTCTGAACGGCACCGAGGGATCCAACATCGATCTGAAGGAGGAGGCCCTCTGCCGAGAGGTGGCCCTGTTTGCCGAGCGGTGCGACGTGAACGAGGAGGTGTCGCGGATCGAGAGCCATCTGGAACAATTTGCGTCTCTGTGCGTCGCGCCGGAGCCGACGGGACGGAAGCTGGATTTTCTTGCACAGGAACTGCTGCGTGAGGCGAACACGATCGGGAGCAAGTCGAACGACGCCGAGATCGCGCGCCAGGTGGTGGAGATGAAGGCGGCGGTGGATCGGATCAAGGAACAGGTTCAGAACGTGGCGTGATGGGGAAACGTCGAAACGTCTAAACATCAAAACGTCAAAACGTCAAAACAACAAAAACAGAAAAACAAAAAACAAAAGAAACAAAAGCGTAACAACAGCAACTACAGTGCCGAAATGGATTGGAGTTAGGATTGAAAACGGGCAGGATTGTCGTCATCAGCGGGCCGAGCGGGGTGGGGAAGTCCACGATCTGCCATCGGCTGTGCGAGGCGCTGCCGGCGACGTTCAGCGTGTCGGTGACGACGCGAAAGCCCCGATCCGGCGAGACCCACGCCCGGGACTATCGCTATGTCTCGCAGGCGGAGTTTGATCGTATGCGTGTGGACGGCGACCTGTTGGAATGGGCGGAGGTGTATGGCCATTTCTACGGGACGCCGATCGCGGAGATCCGGCGAGCGATCGACGTGGGGGAAACGATTATCCTGGAGATCGACGTCCGCGGGTGTATCCAGGTGAAGGATACGCTTCCGGAGGCGAAGTCCTATTTCATTCTTCCACCGACAGCTGAAGAACAGAAGCGCCGGATAGAAGGCCGAAATACGGATGCGGCGGAGGTGATTCGAACCCGGCTTGCCCAGGCGGATGGCGAGATCCGCTATGCCACGGAGTCCGGCTGTTATAACGAATTCCTGATTAATGCCGATCTGGATGAGACCGTGAACCGGATTATGGAGTTGTTGGGAGCGTTGTGAGTTTCGAGTTTCGAGTTTGATATTGCAAGTCGTGAGGCAGTGGGTTCGAGTATTGAAAACTGAAATTTGAAATAGAAGATACGCACTGGTTGGAAACCGGTGCCACAGCGCGGCCGATGGCCGCAACCCAGGTGATCGGCATGCTTACCCGACCCCAAAGGCCGGGTCGTGTAAGCATGGCACCCGAGTATGGTACCCGAGACATTTTCGCGATTCGCGATGATTCTCACTTTTTTATCGTTCAAGACCTACTGAGATAAGTTAGTCAACGAGCAGAGGAACCCGCTTATGATTGAAGACTTGAAAAACGAGGACATCATCCGACAGGTCGGCGGCCGGTTCAAGCTGACGGCGCTGATCCAGAAGCGCTGGAAGGAACTGCTGATGGGCGCCCGGCCGATGATCGAGCCTGAAAAAATGACACCCATGGAAATCGCGGTTCGCGAGATCGCCGAGGGGAAGATCAAGTTCCAGGGAAAATCGGACCGTGACGCCTCCTGACAGATCCTCTGATGCACCGGACACCGCCTCCGACCTCTCTGGCTTCGAGGTGGTCGTCGCGGTCTGCGGGGGGATCGCCGCCTACAAGACGGCGACGCTCGTCTCATCGCTGGTCCAGCGCGGGGCGGGGGTTTCCGTTGTCATGACGTCGGCGGCACAGCGTTTCATCACACCGCTCACCTTTGAATCCCTGACCGGCCGTCCCGTGATTACAAGCCTGTGGGAGGCCACGGAAACCCATGATCCCCAACACCTTCGCCTGAGCGAGGCGGCCGATCTGCTGGTCATCGCCCCGGCGACGGCGAACATGATCGGCAAGATCGCCGGGGGTATCGCCGACGACCTGGTCTCTACGCTGGTGATGTCGGCGACCGGCCCGGTCCTGCTGGCTCCGGCGATGAACACGCGGATGTGGGAGAACCCGATCGTGCGGGAGAATCTTCAGTCTCTGAAGGATCGGGGGTACGCGGAGGTGCCGCCCGAGGCGGGGTGGCTGGCCTGTCGAACCATCGGCGTCGGGCGGATGGCGGAACCGGCGACGATTCTGGATGCGGTGGTCGCACAGTTGAGAAACGTCGAAACGTCGAAACGTCGAAACAGAAACGTCAAAACGTCAAAAAGTCAAAACGTCAAAAAGTCAAAATAACAACAACAATAGCGACT
>JBHHUV010000369.1:0-2846 GCA_046754005.1 Phycisphaerae bacterium
GCTCCATCCAACAGGTGCATCGGGAGAGGCGCTCGGGTTGGATATCTTCCTCGCCTGGCAACTCCTGAATGGCGATATCCTCGTCGGCACGCGGGAGACTCGCGTTACGGGCGGCGACATCGTGACACCGGACCCCAACATGGGCAGCCGCACGTTTTTCCCAATGGCGGACAGGCGGTTTTTCTTCGATGCCGTGATCGAGGGGATTGCTCCTCTGATGCGTGAACAACGGGATGTGCGCGTTGTGGAGATGGATCCCGGGGGCGTTCGGATTCGACCGGAGGTGTTCCAGTTCCAATGTTTGTCGGGCGAGACCGGAGGGCCGGGCTGGACGAAGATCGTCTATGAACGCGGCCAGTTAGCCTCGGCGAATATTTCAATTGCCCTGGTACGGAACTTGAGCACTGAGACGATCCGGCTCTCGGTGCTGCGGAATCGGGACGATGAGATGCTCCCGCCGCTGTTTGCGGAAGCGTTCATCCCCTCGGGCGATACGTCCTTTGATTTTAATGGAGAATACTACGGTGTATGGTCGGCGGTCCCGCTTTCGTATACCGACATTCGTGGCAGGCTGATTTGTGACGCTCCACCCATGGAAGGCGTCCTGGATATTCCGCCGGCGCTGCCGGGGACACTGGCCGAGGATCGGTTGGATGATGTTCGGATCGAAGTCCACTACCAGTGCACTATGACGGCGTCGAGCGGAGCCGGCGGCGGTAAGGGTTAAAGTGCATTCCAAAGACTGGGATTCAGAATCAAAACCTGAATCACGCACCGGGATTGGCAACTGATGCCACATGGGTCGCGGGATGATCTCTATGCGTATTTCGCGCGAAGCTTGCGGCGGAAACGAGACGGGTGTCGGCGTTTGGGTTCCTTCTTCGTCTCCATCGGCCGGCGCGAACGCACCACGGGCTTCGGTTGCACCCTGGTCCCGGATGGAAAATAGCGCGAAGCCGAAATCCCACGCTGGATCGCTGGATTACTCTGGCAACCGATCATGCCAAAGAGCACAAAGCTGAACACGAGTCCCCAAAATACGCATCGGCGTACCAGTAAAGTATCCACGGCTTCCCCCCCCCACGAAAAATATGCTTCTTTCTGAAATCGGCGGTAGCACGTCTGGCAGCGGCATCCGCCGATGATCTATCCGATGATCGTCCTTGCCGTGGGCGAACCTGAGTAATGATTCCGCGTCGGTGTTGCGTGCGGCTCGCGAGATCGCTCCCAATGGAAGTTCAGGACATCCTCTCGGACTTCGTTCACCTCCAATGCTGATAACTGAGTCGCCGACGGCACCATCCGCATCGAAAACACAGGGGTTTGAATCTCTGACAGGCCCGTTTCAAGTCCAATCCCGGCCCATTCCGATATGTCCGATAACTGAGGAGAATCTCCGAGGAAAGGACCGCGCGCCGTTCATGGCCATGAATCGTGGCCGATCAGTTCGTCTGACCGCTGCGGTTCGCGATTGCATTGTACCTTGATGATGGCAGGCGGGGCCTCGCGATGCGTCCTGCAATTAGAGAAGAAATCAATCCGGTATATTATCGATGGGAAAACCAGGATGTCACACTACCCAAACAATCGAGGCGTTCATCTCGGAAGAATCGGACTCGTCGGCGCATGGATGCTGATCGCCACGGGAGCAGGGAACGGGGCCGCCGTCGGATCGGACGAGGATTGCCGGTCCCGCCCCGCCGAAGACGAAATCGCGTCCTCGGCCTCCACCGCGATCGATATCCGATACGCAGTCCGACCGTCGCATGATCCACTGAGGCGGGTTGATCTGTGGATTACACGAGATTGCGGTGAGACTTGGGAGCTTGCGCCTTCGAAGATCACCCTTGAAAATCCACTTCACTACGACGCACCGTCGCCCGGTCTCTACGGGTTTTATCTCGTCCTGCACAACACACACACCGCGACGCCGCCACCGACCGAGGGTACGAAGGCGCATCGATGGGTGCGTATCGTCGATCAGCGACTTCCGGAGGTGCAGATTCTGAGCATCCGGCCCGACAAGCGGTTCGATTTGAACCGGGAGATACACATCCGATGGCGGGTGGAGGACGACAACTGCGGCGATCGGCCCGTCGCGATCTACTACCGCACGGAACAGACCCGGATGTTCAAGCCCATTGCCGATTTGCTTCCCGCGGTCGGATCGTATCGCTGGACGCTGCCCGAGGGTCTGTCCGGGCGGTTGGCGATTAAGGTAACGGCTACCGACCGAATGGATGGTGTCGGTCAGGACAGCACCGATCGACTTCGAATCGAGGATGACCACGTGTCGATGGTCGGTCTGAAGGTCTCGGGGCAAGAGGACCGGCTGGATGAGGATACCCCAGCTCAGCGGGGTTCAAACAATTCACAGGCCCGCGTGCCTGGAGATCTGCCGGGAATTCACAGCGAGCCGGACGCGGGTCGGGATATTCTCAGTGCCCGGCAGGCAAAGGAGGCCAAAAGGCTGTATGATCTCGGCACGTGGCATCGGCTTCGTGGCGAATACGCCGTGGCCGTGGCGCGTTATCGAAAGGCCTTGGCAATCTATCCTGATTTCGCGGGCGCGCGGAATGACTTGGCAGGCGCGCTTCTCTTGCAGGGTGATGTCAAGGAGGCGGAAGAGGAATACGCGCGTCTGTTGAAGCGGAATCCCAGACACCTACCGGCTCTGAAAGGTCTCGGGCTGGTTCAGGCGCGCAAGCGAAAATATCGATCCGCCCACGAAACGCTTCAGAAGCTGTTGCTTCTCGATCCGACCGACGCCGAGGTCTGGTTGCATTTCGGCGATGTGTGCATGTTCATGGGGGATCGCCGGGCCGCTCGTGAGGCGTGGACCAAGG
>JBHHUV010000370.1:0-2838 GCA_046754005.1 Phycisphaerae bacterium
GCGTGACCGGCCGATCGTCCAACAGGGCGTCGGCCGCTTGGCGAACGGCCGACAGCGGCAGGACAAACGCGCGAACATCCAGCACGCTTCCCCCCGGCGGAACTTCGCGGTTGAGCAGAACCTGAGTCAGGATGATGGGATGGCATTGCGGATAGGGATTGGCCAAAGGGGCGATCTCGATATGTCGGCCCTCGGCCTCGGATAGAATGCGTTTGACCATCCGCCGGTGCCGGAACGGCAGCGCGAAGATCACCCGAGAAACGCCGACCGCGTCCGCGAGTTCGCAGGTCGCGTCGATCATACGTCCCGGCTGTTCCACACAGGTTCTCAGATCTGCGGTCAGAAAGGGCTCGGTCTCCATCGCGTTGACGATCAGATCACTCGCACCCGCCGCGATGGCGTCTTGAATCGCCACGTGCAACGGGGCCCGCGGCCGCGAACACACCACGCCGCGATCGGCCAGTTGCACGATGAAGGATTCATCCTCCCACCCCTGTCGTTGCGGTACGGCCTCCGAGGAGGGCTCCGGTTCGATCACAACCCCCGGCAGAAAACCGTCACGCGTCGTCCAGACCCGCTCCAGTTTCAAAACTTTCCCACAACAGGGAGCATGGACGCCGACCGACTCCCGTCCGATCGGATAAGACAACGGCTGTCCTCGCAACACGCGATCGCCGACGGCAACGCGGGGAGTCGTTTCCAGATCGCGTCGAACCCGCAAGGGAACATGAAGCGGAGAGTCAGGCTGAAGGGTCTGGATGGGCCGTTTTGCCGTGAACGACTTGTGATCCGGCAGGAACAAGCCGCCATCGAAGGCTCTGCGGGGTCCGAGTAGGTCAAATAATAATGACATTCGTATTTGTTTAACGCTCCGCCGACGGCATCAACGCGGAACGAAGCTGACGGTAATATGCAGGATCGTCCAGTAGAGAAACGCCTCGGGCCGCAAGAGCCAGCCCAACGCGCTCGTCTGCCCAAGGGCCAGCGTCCAGACAAGCCCCAGCACCATGAGCACGACAACCATGCCGATGTGCAGCGTCTTGAAACCCCAAACCGTCGTTCGCATCCAGACCCACACCCCCTTCGGAGCGATCTTCGGTGGACGCCGCGCGAACTGATAGGCCGCGAACACGTACCAAGCGACGACGTGAAACAGAATGAGCGAATAGGCCCGCTCAGTCAGCAGGATCGAAAGCCCCAGCACGGCGGTCACGCCGGCCATCACCCGAAACAACGGTGCATGGGTTTGAACCAAAGCCCGAACACTCGGATATCCCATCTTCCCCGAATAATAGTAAAACGTCGCAATATAGCCCGCTCCAAGCAGGATCAGCGGAAAGAATGCCAGGGCCAATTTCCAGCCCAACGAAAGCGACCCGTCGAAAACGGCTGATTGCGCCCAGGAAGAATCCGCCAGCGCCGAGCCTTCCGCGGCGATCTTCTTGTGATACACCCCGAAGGGCGCGAACGCCCAGGCAAAGGCCCACACGTTCGCCACGATCAGCCCGATCAGCACGCGAACCATGTTCCGGAAGGCGGTCTTATCGGGAATGGGCGCGGCATCCCCCAGGACCGTATAAAACATCGCCTCGTCACGCAGCTCGTGCACCAGAAAGTACAGATAGACACTCGAATACAGCAGCAGATTGGTCTTGGCGCCCCCCGCCCAATAGACTAGGCACAACCCCACCCCCGCAAGAAGCAGCCCGACAATCCAGGCCCGTTTCCGCCGCGTCCGATTATTCAGCGAGGTTGCCATGAACAGGAAGCCGATCACGATGTGCGGAATCGTGATGTACCGCATCGCCGCCTCGGACGCCTCGCGGATATAGCGGATCTCCCCCGGACGCCTCATCAAGACATCACGCTCAACCTTGTAAGCGCACCAAAAGACCAGCACGATGATGGCCGAATAAAGCATGGAGCGATAGAAATTACGCTCGGTGATGCCCATCGGCCGCGTGGCGGTCGCGTGGTCGAACGGCAGGGTTGGAGATGTGCTCACGCCATTGGACATAAGACGAACGACTCCGAAAGGGGCCAGGATCCTTGTCTGATATGCGGGATCACCGTAATGGTCGCCGGTCCGCATGGACAACGCGGATACCTTATCCGCCAGCCATGCGTAACAAAAGCCCCCGGAGCGGAGAATGGCGGATAAAACGGCTGGAAACCGGTTTCAGCACTGCCACCGGGAGCGGAGCCTCGGGGTATAATACCGTCGGTTTCAATAGGGACAGGGCGGTTCGGCCCTCAAAATAAACCTTCATCAATCCACAGGTGCAGCCTTGAACATCAAAATACCCATTCTCGCCCTCCTGATGGCCGTTTCCACCCTCATGCCAACCCCCGCCAACGGTCACGATTCCTGGCTGATCGCCGATCGCCACCTCGTCAACGATGGTGACGAGGTCTGGCTCGCATTCGTGACCGGCGAAATTTTCCCCTTCGGCGACGCCACGATAGACCTCGATCGGGTGGCCGAACTAACCCAGCGAATGGGCGATCAAAAGGCCGACATTACCGGATTATCTCCAGAAGACCACACCCTCTCCGTCCGTGGCCCGCTTCACGACCCCGGCATCCACGTCATCGGCTGCCGGCTCAGGCCCCGGCTGATCGAGCTTGAGCCCGATCTCTTCGACCGATACCTCCGCGATGAGCGGGCCGAGCAGGCGATCGCCCAGCGGGATACGCTCAAACGCGGCGGAGCCAGCCATCAACCCATCATCGAGCAATACACCAAGTATTCCAAAACGATCGTAGAGGTCCACCCGGCCGATCCCGACGATCAGGGCTATACCGTCCCGATCGGTCATCGTCTCGAGATCATCCCCC
>JBHHUV010000371.1:0-2836 GCA_046754005.1 Phycisphaerae bacterium
TCTGTAATCAGTTCCGTCTCGTTGTCGTTCAGTCTCTTCGTCATTCCAAACTCCTGGTAATAGATGGGGGTATTTCAATACCCGGTTAAAGGATTCTTTATGGCTGTGTGTCAACATTCTGTACAATCAAACAAATAGATGAAGTTATTCCCCCCGCCCGGGGAATCACTTCGATGTATTCATGCGGCCAACTCCTCAATAGGATGTCCGATGTTCCTTTTGGTAAACGCCATCATGTAATCCTCGTTTTTTGTGTACTTGTCGGAGAGATAGGCCTCGCAGGCGATCGGCAGCCCCGGACATTTCGGATCCTCGGCGCCGAAGATCTGCTTGAATAGTTCCAGTTTTTCGTCGGCGCGGGGGGCTTCAATTTCGACCACGACCTCATCGTGAATATGGAAGGCGATTTCGAAGCCTGCCCTCTCCAGTTCCAGCAGGGCCCTGGCGAATATATCCCGCGCGAGTGATTGAACCGCGTTCTCGATCGGCATGCTGAAGGTGATTTTCCGGCCCAAGTATGTGGGCAAAGTCTGAGTTCCATAGTCGGTGGTGTGTGCCATAACCCCCACATCGCGGTAGGTGAGAAAACCACCGGATGGAAGACGAACGACAACATGATCCCCATCCCGCATGATTCTGATCCAGTTTCCCACGGGCCAATTACCATCATCGGGGCGTTCCACGACATGAAGCAATGTCCGGAACATCCGCTTGGCGTTGTCGTGAATCCTGGAATAGGTTCCGCGATATTCGTCGACCACCCTTCTTGCGGCCTCGACGGGGTCCTTTTCGCTAAACTGGTCGCATAAGAGCTTCAGGCTCTCGGGTGTCTGCGTTCGAAGCCTTTCGGCGAAGAGTTTTGCGCCCATCCCAAAACCCAGGCCTAAGACCGCCTCTTTCCCGATCTTCCGCTCCACTTTGTCAGTCTTGGTTACAGGGCGTCCGAACAGCGGGGATGCAAAATCACAATAGATATCCCCATTCTCCCGAAAGATTTTGAGTTGCCCGGTCTCGTCCGCCAGCCAGGCCGTGATACGCGCCTCGATCTGGGCCAGGTCGCCGATGATGAAGAGTTTGCCGGGTTGCGGGATATTGAGTTCGCGAATGCCACCGGACCGGGAGAGGTTTTGATAATTGAATGAACTCGCACCCCCACCCCCGCCGCTCGACCAGCGATGAGAATGCGCGCCGCAGTAATTGAGATCGACCAGCACCCGATTGTTTCCGATCCCCATTCGCGTGGCGAGCGTCTCCACATCCTTCTTGGTCTTCCGATCACTCTTGAACGCCCACAGGCCCTCTAGGAACTCTGCTGTATCTGGACCAAATCGAATAATCTCGCCGACCTTCTTCTTGTCGACCGAGTCCAGTTCAGCACCATAGGATTCTTGTATATACTCGCGTAGTTTAACAGGGCAGTTCGCCAGCTCAGATAAACAGGGATACTTGGATGCGATCAGGTTCATTTTCTCCCCACACCGATCGGCAAGTGCACTGGCCGCTTCGAGATCGATACGCTGAGGGCGCAATTGAAGAAACAATGTTTGATTAATCAGCTCCAACTCGCTTGGCGGCAATAGGGGGATGAATTCGCGCCAGAGGCGCCGGCACAGAATGACATCTACGGCGTTGTATCTAGCAAGATCACGCCATTGAGTGGGGGTCATTGCCTTCAGGCGGATCCCGGATAGTAGTGTTCCCTGTTTGCCGACGCCGAACAGTTTCTGGGCGAGATGATCGAGTGAATGCTTTCCGAACCAGAGATAACGAGCCATCGAGAGCGTGTCCCCCGAGAGCAGCGGCTTGAAGCCATGTGCCAGCCATAGAACGCGAAGATCGAATCTCGCGTTGTGGGCGATGAATCTCCGGCCCTCGGCATTCCATCGCTTGAACTGGTCCAACCAGGCTGTATCATCCCCGCGCCAGATTTTGACCTGGCCCTCGACTTCGGCACCTACGGAGAGCAGTTCGAATCGAGGATCACGGATGTACTGGATCTCGGCCATCTTTCCAAGGCAATATGCCTTGTCAATATAGGTTTCGACATCGAAGAACACCGGATCATTCATGGGTTGCGCTGCCTTTCAAGATGTCTTTTTCAAGTTTCGCAGAGTCGAATGTGATGACACCCGAATCCGATTGGTCGACAGGATGGATCTCGGCGGACTCGGTCTGCGCTGGGGGCATGTCCGATTTCGCCCCCGACGGTCCCTTTTGCAAATCAGGTGTCGCCGAGTGGGTTGAGGCCACTTTGTGTAGCCGTACGTAGATGGATGTTCTCTTCTGGCCCTGACCCTCGCTTTCTGATCGAATCTCGATGTCATAGTGTTTGCCATCCTCCCAGCGATAGCCGGTATGCCGGTACTGGGGATGCTTGCGCGTGGATTCATATCCAAGGCTTGTGTAAACTTTTCGTCCCATCGTCGCCTTGTTGGCTTTTAGGCCTGTACTCTCGCAGTACAGGTGCGTCAGGGCCTTGAACGACAATCGTCGCCATCCGCCCGTCCGCTCGCTGCCCATATCCTTGAAGAAGGCTTCGCAGATCAGATCGAGGATGTCATCGTCCTGCGCAGTGATCTCGAAACTCGCTTCGAGTGAGAAGGCTTCGCGCAACACGCGCTTGAGGATCCCGAACCCAGGCCGGCGGTCGGGGACGGGATCACCCTTCGCTAGATCGTCAATGGTGGACACAGCGTCAAACAATGCCCGAAGGACTACCGGCCCCCGGCCGCCCCATTTTTGATAGAAGGTGTTGATCGACTGTGGCCGCGATTCCGTGAAATGGATTTCCAGAAGTCGCCCCGCCGTTTCAGGGGGAACGGTCTTGCTGACGGCG
>JBHHUV010000372.1:0-2835 GCA_046754005.1 Phycisphaerae bacterium
GGATTTCGCCGGACTGTGCTGCGCCAAGATCCCGCCTGAACTGTCATGGACCCAGAGCCGAGTGCGATGGGTCCATGACGGAATCGGCGGATTCCATGCCGACATCAGCCGGACAGTTTTCGTTTGCCACCGACTTCAGTCGGTGGTGTGCACCCCTCACAAAGACCCTCAGCCGGCTTCAGCCGGACTTTCATGACTCAATTCACGGCGAACCGGTTCCAACAAGCCCCGTTCACGGGACTTCCCCGCTGAAAGCGGACTCCAGGCCAGCCCCTTGGGACCGGTCAAAACGCACCCCCTACCCAATCAACACGCTTCAGCGGACTTCCTGATAGGAGGCTACTGGTGACTGGAAGAACTCCGAACAACACCCACTGATTGTGTCATGGACCCAAGTGCGATTCTGTGACAGGAACGAGCCACAGAGTGAAAGCGACCGAATAGCAAACCAGAACACCCGTGCGGTCGTTCTGTTCGGATTCTGACTGAGATGAAAAAGGCTTGGCGTAAATGATGCGTATCCGGGAGACGGTCTCCCGACATTCACAACCTACTCGCCTTCCAGAACCCGGGAGGGTAATCGGGACAGCGCCCCGCGGGATGGATCGCTTTGATGCCAATCCCGATAGAGGGGAAATGACAGGCGGCGGACTTGTCGGTCAACCGCCCGCCCATCGATCTTGGCCCTCGGGTCAGCGATCGGGCTGGCTCCCAACGTCCCCAACGCAGCCTGCGTTTCGGCGATTCTCCATCACACTGCGCCAACAAGGGATTCGAACCATTCAAGCTGATGTAATGGGTGGGCCATTTCGATATGTCAGTCGTGCTGCGGTACGATCGTCTGGGTAACGACAAGAGTTGTCGATCGATGGCGACCATCCCCTTCGATTCAGACGAGACCAACGAGGTTAAGAAGGATGCCAATAAAGGACAATCTGAAGCACAATAGCGATACACGAAAGGCAGTATAGATCACAAACACAAGGCGGCTCACCACATACGGGAGCCGCCCTGCAAAGGAACGGAGAGGGAGGGATTCGAACCCCCGCTGCAGTTACCCGCAGACCGCATTTCGAATGCGGCTCCTTCAGCCACTCGGACACCTCTCCACTATATTTTGACAAAAAGTCTGCCAGTCATTCTGACAGATACTCGTAGCAATATCTCCCAACCAAACCTCCCCGTATGTCAATTCGAAGGGGCATAATCACCGCTTGTAAAACTCTGAACAGGGCTCGTCCATGCTACCATGTTCAAATCAACGGTGGGTCCACCGATGAGGATCGCCTGCTTCGATATTGCGGCCGATATTACAGCATCGATCAGCGTGATAATCAAGGGAACTTCCACGGCTGGATAGCCGCGAGGGAAGCACGTGCTCGGGTGACACTGCTTCAAGCAGTGCGAAGCCGGGCATCACGAACAGATGAGATGCTGGGTGCCGGGTAACCAAGCCCCTTACCTGCGATACAGCCTGCGGTCACGCTATGAACCATGATACCTCGTCTTGAGCTTAATGCGAGATTCCCATGAGCGCTTTCAGATGATTCAGAATCACTGCCTTTGCACAACGAGGATTGGGATTGGCTGTTGAATGCTCACTATCCAGAGTAGAGTAGACGGGATGTTCCCCAATCCATCGGAGGATTTCGACCGATGATTGACATGCAACAACGCTACGATGGTTCTATCCTTGGCCTGGCCGTCGGCGACGCGCTGGGTTATCCAGTGGAGTTCATGTCGTTGAGTGAAATCCGTGACCAATACGGTCCCGATGGCATCACCGGCATGGAACCCAGCCGCGGTCACCCAGCCGGGGCATTCACGGACGACACACAGATGAGCCTGGCTATCGCCCGGGCTATACTGTCGAGTGGACATGACACCGAAGAAGCGTTCATCGCCAAAGTCGCCGAAGAATTCGTGGAATGGTCTGTCTCACCGGACAACGATCGCGCGCCCGGCATGACGTGCATGGCGGGTTGTCGTGAATTGGCTCTCGAACCAGCTTGGCGTGCCCCGGGCCATAACGACTCCAAGGGCTGTGGAACGGCGATGCGTTCAGCCCCAATCGGCCTGGCGTGGCATGGTGACGAGGATCGCATCATCCGGCTGGCGAGCGAAACCAGCACGCTGACACACGGTCATCCAGCCGCGACCGCGGGCGGTGTCGCCACCGCCTTGCTGGTGAGCTGGGCCCTCGACGACCTCGCCCCGGCCGACATGCTTCAACGTCTCGTTGAATGTACACGTTCGATCAGCGCAGAGTTCGTGGACAAAGTCGAGCAGGTACCGGGAGTACTGGACGCACCGCCCGAGGTGGCCTACGCGACACTCGGCGAAGCCTGGGTGGCCGATGAAGCCGTCGCGTGTGCCTTGTACGCCTTTCTGAGATCACCGGAGGATTATCGCCGCACCGTTCAGGCGGCGGTCAACATGAACGGTGATGCGGATTCGGTTGGCTGTATCGCCGGTGCCATCAGCGGAGCGTTCAACGGAGTGGAGGCGATCCCTGCGGATTGGCGAGAAACTGTGGTACAGCCGGGCATGCTCTCCGAAGTGGCACGCGGGCTCTTCGATTTCGCATCCGGCAGATCTTGACCGCCTGCTAAATTCAGCATGCGGCCCTGCCCTTTGCCTTATAGACAGCGGGCTTGAATCCTGCTTGATCCTGATATTGGGCGATGAGGGTAGCGCGCTACAATTCGCCTACGCCATGCAATACAGACTTCCGCGCTTCATGCCCTTGATGGGTCGTCGCTTGATCTTCTTGGTCCTGGCCAGTTCGCCGAGTACGTTGTACGCATCGCCGGGCCTGCCCGCGGATTTCCAGGC
>JBHHUV010000373.1:0-2830 GCA_046754005.1 Phycisphaerae bacterium
CCGCGCACCGAGTGGCGAAGAGGCCTTGCTCCTCGCCGACTGCGATCTCGACACCTGTGCCCAATCGCATGCCCGTCGGCTATTCTGGAGAGACCGCCGGCCGGAGTTGTATGGCGATTGGCTTGCATGGCACGGTCGTTACGCGTGCAGGCTGATTGCCGGTCCCATTTGACCGGCAAACGGCCGAATCCCTGCCTGAGCCTGTGGCGTTTTCGGCACAACGAACCACATTCAATCATCCTGAAATGACACCCATCGCGCGCAGGATGGTGTAGGCGCCCAATCCGGCAGCGACGGCGACCACGCCGACCCCGGAACGGGTCTGAGCTGCTCCGCCATGTCGGCCGACAATTTTTGTACTCAATTATCGCCAAGATAGTATATAATAGAAGGGCAGAGGCGAGCGGGTGGGTTCAAGAAGCACGAAACACCAGGAGGGAATTGTTATGCACAGCCTTGAACGGCTCATTGTGATTATTGTGCTGCTCGGCGCCTCGGCAAGCACACTTGGGCAGCCACTCCAGATCGTTGATAATTTGCCCGGTACATTCATCGACATTTCGCTAACCGGTGGGACACCCCTGAACCTGTTGAATGATGACGAGATCCTGTTGGGGACAACGGTTGGCAACGTCGTCTTTCCATCAGGCGGCATGATCGTAGCCAACAACGGCGGATTGGCCTTTCGAAACCCCGCGGACATCAATCTGGCGCCGTTGAACGAACCGATCCCAAGCAACAATGCCTTCGGTGGGGGTCAGGCCGCAATGGCATTCTGGGACGACATCGATGACAAGGTGGGGAATGTATTTTTCGCCCCACTCATTTCCACACCGATCCATGGAAACGGCATGATCATCCAGTGGAATAATCGCAATTTTTTCGGTGCCAGCCCACTGGAGACGGCTACGTTTCAGATTCAAATCTTTGAGAATGGGGGGCCTGACGGAATTGTCGCTCAGTACCTCTTTCAGGACATCGAGCAGCCCCGACCGGGTGGTGGGATCAGCGCGACAATTGGCTATCAGGACGGTGGCGCCGGCTTCGGCGATGTTCAATGGAGCTTCGACACCTCCGGCGCCGTGGCCAATGGAACCGTTCTCTCGCTGGTTATTCCCGAACCCGGCACGCTGACGTTGCTGGCGTTGGGTGGCCTTTTTGTGTTGCGACGACAGAGGTCTTCGAAGACCTGAGGCTACTGATCACCAGGGCCGCCTGGAGACGACACTCGCTTGGGGGTCTCGGGGCGTTTCAGCATGGTCAGGCAACGGTCCAAATGCGTTCGCGCATCGGCGATCTTTCGATGGCCGTCGGCCCATTTCTTTTCGTAAACGGCGATAGCTTCCCGAAGCAAGGGCTCGGCGTCCGCCGGATTGTTCTTTTCGATCAGGATTCGACCCAGCAACAGCGTGGAATCAGCAGTGTACACATGGCCTTCCGGCAATTTCCTTCGCTGGATCATCAGGGCCTCGCGACAGTGCTCTTCAGCTTCATCATATTCGCCCCGGGTCATTAGCAACGTGGCCAGATTATTCAGAAAGCTGGCCAGGTGCGGATGATCGCTGCCTAGTAGTTTTCTCCCCAGCGACACCGCCTTACGGGAAAGACGTTCCGCCTCCACGTTTTCCCCCTGACTCGCCAACACCAGCGACAAATTATGTAATCCGATCGCCACGGCGGGGTGCTCCTCACCAAACACCTTGCGGCGGATGGCTAAAGCCTCTCGGAACAGCGATTCGGATTCATCATAACGACCCGTCTCCCGCATCAGCAGTGCAAGATTGTTCAAAACCACGGCCACCCGTGGATGTTCCTCTCCGAGCAGCTCCCGAAACATCCCCAGAGCCTCGTGATAGAACCGCTCGGCCTCGGCGTATTCACCCTTGTGCTTCAGCACCGCCGCAAGGTTGGTCAAGGTATCGGCCACCTTCTTGTGCGGACCGCCGAAGACGGATCGGCGAATATCCAGTGCCCGGCGATAGTTGGATTCCGCTTCTTCCAATCGGCCCATCCTCTTGAGTACAACACCGAGGTTGTTCATGGTTTCCGCAACGGCGGGGTGCTCATCACCCAACGCCGCACGACGTATTGCCAGGGACTCCCGGTACAATTGCTCGGCCTCGTCGTAGTCTCCCTTTGCCCTCGATAGCACCCCCAGGTTGTTCAGGCTCTCCCCTACGTCTGGAGCGTCGTTTCCCAATTCTCGGTGCCGGATTGCCAACGCGGCAGTCAGATGTCGCTCGGCGGCGGCATAGCGGCCGAGTTCGAGATAGGTCACGCCAATCGTCGTCCGTACCGAGGCTTCAGCATCGGGTTGTTCATCCAGCGCGCCCGCGTTGATCATTCGGGTTGCTTCGTCGAGAAGTTCGGGGACCGTCGTCTCCTGCTTCGGCGTATTGTTCGGATCCACCCATGCCAGCATGTCCTGCAAGAAAGCACTGGCACGTTCGGCCTTGCGGGCCTCCTTCTCGGCAAGTTGCCGCGCCCGCGCCTCTTCATGGCGCTTTACACTGACATAGAAGAAGGCACCGAAGAGGATGACGGTCACAGCCATCGCCGCGATGACCGCGGCCTTGTTCCGTCGGATGAATTTCATACCGCGATAACCGAGCGTGTCCTTGCGGGCCGAGACCGGCAGACCTTCGAGGTGGCGACGGATGTCCTCCGAAAAATTCTCCACGGAGGCGTATCGCCGTTGAGGCTCCTTGCGAAGTGCCGTCAGGATGATCGCGTCGAGATCTCCCGCCAGTCTCCGACGAAGCTTTCGGGGCGGATCGCCACATGTTTCACTGACGCGAACAAGCGTTGTGGGAGTGAACTCGGTTCTGTC
>JBHHUV010000374.1:0-2801 GCA_046754005.1 Phycisphaerae bacterium
GCTCCGGATGCCGGGACGGCTGTCGGTCCACCGCCTGATGTGTCATGGACCCGGTGGCATGCCCAAGCGGAGCGCGGGCATGGCGAACCGAGTACTCCAGCCCGTTTCAACGGGCTTCCCGATAACGAAAAACCGGGAACTGGTTACAGGAAACTGGCGACTGGAAACTGTCCCCGGCTTGGTTATTATCTACTTCCGAATCGACTTCAACCACCAACAAGGAGCACCACCATGCGAAGAGCCAAACTCACCATCATCGGTGCCGGCAACGTCGGCGCGACCTGTGCACATTGGGCCGCCGCCAAGGAACTCGGCGACATCGTCCTGCTGGACATCGTCGAGGGTCTCCCCCAGGGCAAGGGCCTCGACCTCCGCGAGGCCTCCCCCATCGAGCGATTCGACGCCAACATCATCGGCACCAACAGCTATGACGACACCGCCGGCTCCGATGTCGTCATCATCACCAGCGGCATCGCCCGCAAGCCCGGCATGAGTCGCGACGATCTGATGTCGACCAACATGAAGATCGTCCGCAGCGTCTCGGAGTCGGCCGCCAGAGTAAGCCCCGACGCGATCTTTATCCTCGTCTCCAATCCTCTCGACGCCATGGTTCAGACCGCCTGGAAGGCGACCGGTCTGCCTACGAAGCAGATCGTCGGCCAGGCCGGCATCCTCGACACCGCCCGCTACCGCGCCTTTATCGCAATGGAGCTCAACTGCAGCGTCGAGGACATCACCGCCGTCCTCATGGGCGGTCACGGCGACGACATGGTCCCCCTGCCCCGCTACACCAGCGTCGGCGGCGTGCCCGTCACTCAACTCATCGCCAAGGACAAGCTCGACGCCATCGTCCAGCGCACCCGCAAGGGCGGCGGCGAGATCGTCTCGCTGCTGAAGACCGGCAGCGCCTTCTACGCCCCGGCCGCCGCCTCGATCCAGATGGCGGAGGCGATCATCAAAGACAAGCGTAGAATCCTCCCCTGCGCCGCCTATTGCGACAAGGAATATGGCGTCGGCGGCTACTTCGTCGGCGTTCCCTGCATGCTGGGCACGGGCGGCGTCGAAAAGGTCATCGAGCTGGACCTCGACCCCGGCGAGCGCGACATGTTTCAATCCAGCGTCAACCACGTGAAGGAACTCGTCGCCTGGGTAGAAGAGCACTGGCAGTAGCTGGATACACACCCTCCATGGGTACCCCACCTCCTTCGGGGTTGGAGGACAGCCCAGCCAATTCCTGACTCCAAGAGGGGCTAGAGGCCGTACCCGAAGGGATACCATTCGTGCCTGAATTTGGCGATTTCCCCCCTCCTATGAGTCCGATAAAATCCCCGATACCGAATGCCTCCTCAATCATGCGGACATTGATATAACTACTTACATGGAAACCATTTTCACGACATACAACGCACAAACGACCGGACAATACGGACACATTCGAGATTTCGCTTATCTCCACGCAAGCGTCGCGACAACGCCAAGGTGATCAGAGCACAAATCCGGCCAGATGCGAGAGTCAACAAACTCCAAATCCTCGGAGATCAGGATCCAGTCCAGCCGTTTCTCCGGAGCATGGGAGGGAAAGGTATAACCGCCATCATTTCCACTACATCGCAGCGACAAACGCTCGGCGATCCGCCGCAGGGCATCCTCGCCATCGCCCCACGAACAGTTGAAATCCCCCGCGATGATCAACGGCTCGTCATGTGATTGAAACCGCTCAACCAACGCATCCACCTGTCGGCATCGAACGGAAGCCCGCTTGAAGTCCAGGTGAACCGAGATGACCGTAACGGTCCGCCCGCCGAACACGACATCGGCCCAGGCAGCGCCCTTCGTGTCAAAAATCTCGGCGTCAAATGGATGTAAACCCATCTCCCTCAGCGGCAACCGCGACAGAAGCGCCGTCCCGTAGCGCAATCGAACACCCAACCGCTCGGTCTCGACATGCAGCCCGTGATGTCGAAACGGGTATCCCGCCGCCTCCGCCAGAAACGCGACATGGTCAAACCCACCGCTCCAGTCCGAAGCCCCGTCGGCCTCCTGAAGACACACGACGTCGGGCCGCTCGCGCCGCAGCACACCGGCCATCGCCCGGAGGTTCGCCTCAAAAGTCTCTCGCGGAAGCCCGATCTGATTAAACGCCAGCCCCCGCCCATGCGCAACATTCCAAGTCGCCACGCGCAGACGCGGCCCCCTCCCGCAGCCTGCCCCGATCATCAACGCACAAACGCAGACGATCGCGACACCTGTTCTGAATGGTCGCCGATTCATCACATGATGTTCAACGATATCCACCATCCGGATAAACAGAGCATCCTGTCACTGAGAACAGACCCTCCAGATACGCGGGGATCAGCGAGTAAGTGTTTTTGTTCACGGCAGCATCTCAAAACGGAATCTCAATCGGCGGTGTCACACCCAGTCGTTCCAGCCGATCCGGCGCCACATCGATCCCGAATCCCGGGCCGTCCAGCGGTTTCCAACGACCGCCGAATCCAAACCGCAACGGCCGCGCGACGACATCGTCCGTCAATAAAAACCGGCCAAAGCTGCCCTCCACCCGTCCAATGTCGGGCACCATCTGAAGAAAGAACCGTCCCGCGGCGGAGAGAATGCTCGTCTCACCCACCATGCACCCAAGCTGACAGGCGATCCCATGCCGACGTGCCAGAATCGCCAAACGAATCGCGGGGATCAGCCCGCCATTCTTGCTGATGCGGATGTTGAACCAGCCCGCCCCGCGATGAATGATCAGGGCCTCCGCGTCGTCCGGCGTCACCAGCGACTCGTCCGGCATCAAC
>JBHHUV010000375.1:0-2801 GCA_046754005.1 Phycisphaerae bacterium
TGGCGGTGAGCGAGATCTATGCCGAGGTGGATCGGAGCAAGGTGGCGGATGTCGTATCGCGATCCGGTTAGATTTGAGTTCACCTAGTCGTCGACGATCGGTAGGCCTTGCACTCCAGAGAATCGAGGAGAATATGTGGCCTGTTTCCGGGGTATGGACTCTAACTACGGGCACTTGATACGGACTGTCCAGCTGTTTGGGGACCGCAATCATGTCATCCAAGACGATCATCGATAAACAGCTCCAAGATGTGCAGCGAGCCCACGAAATCTGCTATTCGATCGCAATCCAATGTTCCGAGATCATCCGAATTCTGAAAGAGAAAAAGCCGAGTGACAGATCTGAGAATGCACACAGGATACTAGAGATGTTGGATGGTTTGGAGTTAAGTATCACCGAAGCAGAGGATCCTCTTCGAGACACAAAGCCTATATTCCGCGCTGCCTTCGACCCACCTTGTACCATCAACGGCTCATCATACACGAGCTATCACGAGGGTGTGCTGAAGATAGCCTGGATTGACATCCTGCTCGGTATCACAGAGGTACTCTTCGGGCGACCGGTGTGGGAAACCATCCTTAGAGATGGGCTCGATAACTATCAGCTAACCTATCAGAGTCAGTGGAAACCGCCCGGGACTGAGGAGACATGCGAAAAGGATACTGGAAGTATTCCGTACGCCGAAATGCACGAGAAAATGCGGGTAAAAATGATGATTGTGCAGCGTCGTCTGAAAGACATGAACATCGATGTGTCTGCATTGATGGCTGCATTGGAAAAGGAGGTCGCCAAGGTCACCTTTCTGCTTTCGGCGTCCAAAGGGCAAGTCCACGACATAGTCCCCTGGTCCAAACCCAAAAAGCTCACGGACTGGACGAAGGTATGGGGTGAGAGTAAGAACACGGTAATCAGTCGGCTGCAGAAAATGAAGACACGCGGTGAGGCACGGAAGGAAGGGAAGTTCTGGCAGGTCGATCAAAGGCAACTCCCCGTGCCAGATGACTGGGATGCTTGGGGGAAGTGATTCTGGCGGGTCTATTTAGGCTCTTGATTCCTTTTCCGAATATGTAGTCACTTGGCAATCCCTTGGTGAATCGTCAACAAAAAACGCTGCGATTTCGGGTGCGGCGTCACATCATCAATCCCCCAATGCAGTCACAAGCACTTCAATAATACGTGGGTCGGATATGTTCGGGGAGCCTCGCTGAAGGCCTTTTTCAGGCCATTACGGGGGGCGCCAAATTCCAAATCCCATTTCATCCCAGATCGTCCCAGTTAGTCCCAACCTCATTATTCGCTTTTGTATATTAGCCCTCGCGTTTTGGAACACGAACTCACGAGGGTTAACGATGATTGATATTCACAATGAAAAACTCATATCACTGAAGGATGTAGCGCATCGTCTACCACGCTGTCCGCACATCGCAACGGTCTATCGTTGGGTCAACCGTGGTGTTCGTGGAGTGCGACTCGAAGTCGCGAAGATCGGCGGACTTTCTTTCACATCAGATGAAGCGTTGCAGCGGTTTTCACGGCGTCTAACGGAGCAAGATGGAGTGGAGTTTTCCCCCGACGTTGGTGGGAAGCGCCGGCTGACCAAGGCCGAGTCGGAGTTGGATCGGATTGGGATCTAAAAATGAAGACATATGACGTCAAATTTAGTGTGTTAATTCTTGTTGGGAGATAAAAAGAGGGGCCGGGCCACGCGAGACCCAGCCCCGAATTCTGAAGAGGTACTACTATGATAACACAAACAAGCGGGGAACACAAATCCCCGGCACCTAAAGCGGTGCCGTCGCTGGCGCCATCTGACAATTCCAAACGGAACGAACCGGCGCTTCAACCAACCCCAGAACCCGCAATCTCAAATCGTATCCCAAACGAGACCACGGCGGCGGCTCCAACCCGAAAAAGACCCATCAAGCGGGTGAGTGCGGCCCAGCCCTGCGAGATTTGTGGCAAACCTGATTGGTGTTCGCGAGCCGGTGACCTCCATCTCTGCCCCCGAACCCTGGATGACGGAATTGAGGGTTTCACCTTTGTGGGTGTGACCAAGGATGGTGTCTCTGGCAAATTCCTGCGGAAAAAGACGCAGGGAATCATCGGAAGAACTGGATCCTCTGATGGCACGATCGCGGGATTATCACTCTCGGAGACCACGCGTGGTACATGTGGCGGGAGTAGCACATGTGGTACATCAGATGGGCTGCCGGAGGAAATAGATGACGGCTCCAATCTTGAAGATCTCCATACCCAGTGCGTTGCGGTCCTTACCTCTGAACGCAAACAGGCACTCGCAGACCTCTTGAAGCTCCCGGCTGTGGTCATTGGATCACTGGATATTGGCTGGTGGGCGGGACGAGACGCCTGGCTGCGTGATGAGGAGCCACCCCGATGGGCAGACCAACCCGGTTGCTGGACATTCCCGGAACGGGATGCCTCCGGAAGGTTGGTCGGACTCAGCCTGCGATTCCCCTTCCATAATCAATCCGGGCGTGCAGTCCGCAGCCATGTGGGCCGGCGCGGCCTGACCCTGCCTGCAGGGTGGCGAGATCTGTCTGATCCTGTTGTCTGCGTCGAGGGCCCCAGTGATGTCCTGGCCGGGCGGTTCATCGGCCTGAACTGTATCGGGCGGCCCTCAAATTCCGGCGGAGGTGACCTGATCGCCGAGACCTGCAAGGGCCGGAAACTCATTCTGGTGGGCGAGAACGATCGAAAGAACGACGGAAGCTGGCCGGGTAAGGATGGTGTTCAGGTACTTCGACGAAAACTCAACAAGGCATGGGGCAGGCCGCCGCATT
>JBHHUV010000376.1:0-2797 GCA_046754005.1 Phycisphaerae bacterium
GTGTGAAAGGGGTGGGTCAGAGTGCGAGGCTGGCTCACCCCGTTTTTTTGCGCGCGGGTCGTGGGTGTGATAATGACCGGTTCAGGTCGGACGCGCCCGCAGGATACGTGAATTGACACCGTCCGGTCCGACGCGAATTGTGATCGGCAGACCGCATTGCGGACATCGACCGATATAGGCGAGGCTGTCGGGATGGCGATAAATCCGGGCATAAACGTCACAGCACTCGAAATGGATTCCCAGCCACGGACGATTCGAAGAGGGGCCTGTTTTCTGACTGTTCGACTTGCCGAGATGAGGTGACGAAACGACGTCGATCTTCCCATCTTTCAATCGATCCTCCGCACGTTGACTGGATTCGCTCATAGCCATCGTATCGGCTGAGAGGGCGATATGATTCAAACGGCGATATATTGGACGCATCCTGGTGTCGGGGTTCATTTGGCATCGGCCTGATTGTTTGTGGGGGTGCATTTGACCGGTCCCAGGGGTCGGCCGGAGGCCCGCCTTCGGGGGGAAAGCGTTCGCCTTGATTGAGTTATGAAAGTCCGGCTGAAGCCGGCTGAGGGAAATGTGAATGGCGTCTACCACCGGCTGAAGCTGGTGGCAAACAAAAAAACTGTCCGGCTGGAAGCCGGTAATTATGCCGCCGATTATGTTGTGGACCGTGTTTGTGGAGACTGGCTCCATGAATGTGGACAATTTCGTGTCCGTCGGTACCATGTCGCTAGAGGAATGAGTATCGGGATTGGAAAGGTCCGTATGCCATCACCCCCGACTATCCGGCTTGCCGCTTCCATTCTTGCGGGAGATGCCCTCAATCTCGAGGAAGCCATCCATACTGCCGAACGGGCCCAGGCCGACATCATCTCGCTCGATGTATCCGATGGACATTTTGTTCCGACCATCAGCTTCGGCGAGGAGGTGGTTCGCCGGACTTGCCAGGTGACGAAACTGCCGGTCGAGGTACACCTGATGGTCAGTCGGCCGCAGGACTGGGTTGTTCGCATGGAAGGGTGCGGGCACTCTCAAATGCTGTTTCACATCGAGGCGAGCAACCGGGCGATGGGGGTGGTTCAGTCGATCCGGGCACAGGGTGTCCGGCCCGGGATTGCGATGAACCCCGAGACTCCCGCCTCCGCGGTCGAGAGTTTGCTGCCGTATGTGGATTCCATTTGCGTGATGGGTATTGTCCCCGGCTTCTCGGGCTGCGAATTGCTTGATTACACGTTCAAGAAAGTGGCCGAACTGCGAACCCTGATTGACCGA
Organism: Phycisphaerae bacterium; assembly: GCA_046754005.1. Classification (GTDB taxonomy): domain Bacteria; phylum Planctomycetota; class Phycisphaerae; order UBA1845; family UTPLA1; genus CAYXGR01. The sequence continues at coordinate 1,270 of JBHHUV010000376.1, forward strand.
TCGGGATCCAGTGCGACGATCACAGTCGACGGCGGGGTGAAGGCCCACAATGCCCGTCGGCTGGTCGAGGTCGGCGCGGATGTGTTGCTTCTCTCATCGGGGATCTACGCGCACGATCGTCCAGACGAGAGTCTCAACGAGGTTCGTCGCCTCGTCTGTGGTGAAGCCACCGCCTCGTAGATAGGCAGGATTGATTCTGATGACTGAGAGAGGACTCGCGGCCAATCTGGATTCCGAAGCCTCGATAGAGGAGGCCAAGGTCCATCGACGCCGGCAGGGATTCGGGAGGCGTCTGGCCATCGTCCTCGGCGGCGTCGTCGTGGTTGTCACGGTTGTATTCTGGAATCGCGGTGTGGTTCGGCGGAATGGCTGTCTCGATGCCCTCGAGCACTTTGCTGCTGATGCTCGCGAATCCAAACTCGGCACCGTTCCTCTCGAACTGATGGTGGCCGAATGGCGCGGTCTGTCGCATGCATCGGTGAAGTTCGCCGCCGACCACTACGAGATCATCTCGCAGGGTTGGCAATCCACACCCATTGCTGATGAACGGCTCCCGCTGGCCGTCTGCGGAACAAGCCACGCCACGCTGTTCGGCCGTGGGCGGCATGTTCTCTATGCGACGCGAGAGGGCGATGTGGTGGAATGGCTGCCGGAAGCCCAAGCCGTGGAACTGTTGAACCGGGCCAGGGGCGGCCAGCAATCCCCCCCCTGATCCGAACCGCGGAACCCTTCGCACCCTGGATCGAGATGGCATTCTTGATCCGGCGCTATTCCCACGGGCGATCCTGGATCCGAAATGTTACAACGTATTAACCAGGCTCAGGGCCGTTCCGCCCAGGAGCGATCGGACCGGTGTCAGGATAATATCCCACCACAACACCGAGCCGAAGGTTACGGCGCTGAGTGTGAGAGGATCGCAGCCCGACAGCAGCGGCATGCAGGCCAACAACAATAATGAATACAGCTTGCTTTTCTTCATGCTATTTACCCTTGACCGAATTGAATACATTTCATCGAGATTCCACTCGATGCTCAGAAATCGAATCGAAGCCGACGGAAGCCAATGCCTCCGGTGGATTCTTTATCGACGTCGTCGGCGATTGAATTTTAACATCACTATTCCGCATAGCGTCGCGATCGCCATCAACGGACATCCCATGCCGCATACCGGGGAATGGAAGATCGCGGAATAGAGCAGGTTCAGTGCTCCGGCATCGGGGGGGCAGGGCGCAGGTTGGGGTTCGGGCGTCATGCAGCCGTTCTCTTCGAGAAGGAGGGTGACGCTGCAAGTTGTGGCGTTGCCCGCGGCGTCGGTTAGTTGCGTCGTCCCATGTTATAGATTTACGGGAGGGCATGGCAAAGTCGGCGGGTGTTGTTTGAAACCCCAATCGCCAACGCGGGGTTCTTTTTGGGTAGAGCATTGGTCTTTGGACTCGCTCGCTTGCACTTGAGGATCGGATTGGATGTACACTGTGGGTGATATCACGGTTCAATACGTGATCCGTACGATCAACAGATGGGTCTGATG
>JBHHUV010000377.1:0-2794 GCA_046754005.1 Phycisphaerae bacterium
GGATCGCACGACCGCCGCCCGCGAGACGCCAATCTCCTGAAACCGGGATTGAAACTGCCGATTGTTCAGCAGCGCAACCCGCACGGCTTCACACGTCGTCAGGCCGCCCTTCAACAGGTCGCTGATCCTCCCCTCGATCAGCGGTTCGATGCCTGGCTCGTAGACTTCGTCCGTGCCGGTGCGCTCGGTGACCATCCGGCTCGTGTTTTGATAATCAGGGCGCGGATCGACCGACACACACCCGGTGAAGACCAGCAGGCCGATGGCACACAGACGGATCAACCGGATCGGGCACACAACGTGTTCGCTCGTTCGGCATGGAGAGATGCTTGAGGGTTGCGTGACTCTCTGTTGAATCATGGCGATGCAGCGCACAAGCGAACCTGTCGATCCAATCATGGGGCTGTGGCGCACCCATCTTCCAGGCAGAGGGCCTGTAAAGCGCCCCTGGGGGAAGCCACACGTGGCCTGGCTGATATCACCGAAGACCAGCCCACCGAACAGCCACCCATGGATTTTGTGAGGGAAATCCTGGTGCTTTGTCCATCATACCGAACCGAGCAACGCACATCGTGTGCCGCGCGTTCTCCATTAGAACGAGATGCTCGCACGGATGCCGGCGCCGATGTTCGGTGTCTCTTCGTTGTCGTCCAGCCCGATGAAGATCCCCGGACCAACAGTCAGATGTTCGTTCACATGGTACTCCCCCGAGAACTCGATGAGGTTGATGCTGCCGTGCCCCTTCTCCTCGGATGAGTTGATCACATAGTCACCGATCAAAGCGAACTGCTCGTTGATCCGCCATTTGTATCCCGTCGCGGCGCCCCATTGAAAATGGCGGAGATCTTCGACGTTGTCACCGTTCGCCGTTTTGACAAATCCGTTGAGGTACACCGTGCCGGGGCCGACATCTTTCGCGACGATCCCCGTCAAGGTGCCGTCCAGGCCGGACGAGTGATAACCGGACGGGATCCGAATCACGGCCAACGTGGCCAGTGTCGGCATCATGCCCTCTTCACTCACCCATCGCTGTTGCCAGCCAAATTCGAGATCGGCATTTCCGTCCACGCCGCCCAGGCCCATTTCCACCGGCACATCCAAGGTGAGCTTCATGTTTCGAAGGAAATCGCTTCCATCCAACGTGTACTTCAATTCCGTCTCGAGCGTGATCGGATCGTGCTCATCCGAACGGGTGTCCCAGTCGAGGTCGAACTGGATCTCAAATGCCCCCGGCGAACCCGGTTGACCATCTTCGATCAACGAAAACGCGTCGATCGACTGCCGCGCCGCCACCTCGTCCTCCCCTCGCTCCCGTCCAAACCCGTGCTCGCCGTATGTCTCAGCGGTTGTCTTCCGGGCCGGTTCGTCCTCACCGTCATACCGGAGAGACAGGGCCGGATAGCGTTCCGCCCGCTGATGGGTCCGCGGTGTGGCGGCACGCTGAGGTTGAGCAGCATCGGCCGCCATCAAGCTCGGCGACGATGACTGTGCCCCAACGTCGCTTGCGAATGAAGCAGACAGCGAACCGACTACGGCGAACATTGTTGCAAGGCGGGCAAGACTCATGGTGTGATCCCTTTCGTCAAACAATCGACAACTCCGTTCATCGTGCCGAACGGGACGGGAGCGGCCATCCCGGAACGCAGCGGGCATCATCCATCCTACGCCCTTCATCGTCCGCGACAACGTACCAGATCGAATATGACAGGTTTGTAATGTTGGGAGCCCATCCTGTGCGGCGGATGCTAATTATCTTCCGAATACCCTTCATCTTCCTCGTCTTCATACACTCGTCCATCGGGAGAATGGAGTATCGCGTAACGGCGACCCTCTTTTCCTGAACGTGACTTCGTACGGGATGATCGTCTTCTTCTCGAAACACGGCTTCGTGTCCCTCCCGGCGGCTCGCCCGGCGTCGGGGTGCAGGTTCGGGGGCCATCCCCGCCGAAACGGTCTCCTCGATTTCGACCAGGTCGCCGGAGGCGGTCACCAGGGCATCCACCTTGTCGTGTCAATCCTGCAAGGCCCGCAACAGGGACAACCACTGCGTTCAGTCCCACGACGCCGCACGACTGTCTGCTCATAACCATTCTGCCTTCGGTGGATTTTGCATGAGGCGCATGATCCGGAACGACGTAGTTCCATTTCATCTCGAACACGCCGCATCGTGTGCATATGATACCAGGAGTATATGGCGGAAACGTGAATGCAGGATGACAAGTTCGTCATGTATCCGGGCCGACGGGGTCTTTCGGCTCGCAATCACTCGAATGAGCCGCCGACGTCAATCCGCGCGGCCCGAAGATGAGTCTCGGCAACACTCGGGCGCAAGAAGCACTTGAGCGGGTTGAGCCACGCTGATGTCTGGATTACACTGATGATCCGGGCTGCAACAGCAACGCGGGGTATAGCAGGTGCAGCCTCTCGCGGGAGACGACCGATGCGCATCCTGCTGATCGAAGACGATCCTGGCGTGGCCTCCTTCCTCAGGAAGGGTCTGCGCGAGGCGTCCTACGCGGTGGACGTGGCAGACAACGGCTTCGACGGCAGTCACTTGGTTCGTACGGAACGTTACGACGTTATCGTGCTCGACCTGATGCTCCCCGGCAAAGACGGATTCTCAATCCTGCGCGACCTGCGAGAACACGACATTCCCACGCCGGTGATCTGCCTGACCGCACGCGATGCCGTGGACGATCGCGTGAAAGGGCTGGACCTTGGCGCGGATGACTACATGGTCAAGCCGTTCAGCTTCGCCGAGTTGCTCGCCCGCATTCGAGCCGTGGTGCGCCGC
>JBHHUV010000378.1:0-2772 GCA_046754005.1 Phycisphaerae bacterium
CAATCCCTTCCCGAGAAACCTGGGAGAGGTTCTTCGCAACTGGCCGGTGTTCAACTCCGGACTCAGCACCTTCGTATAATTGCGAAGAACCTCTCCCAGGTTTCTCGGGAAGGGATTGACATAACGAAGATGCGAGTAGGCGATGGTGTGATCAGGATTGTTCTGCTGAACACGCTCCACCGCGCTGCGAATCGCCCCCGCCGTGCCGCCCCAGCCCAATACGAGCAAGTCGCCCTTTGCCGGACCGTGAACCACCTGCTCGGGGATCTGCTCGGATACGTTCGCAACCTTCCGCTGACGCGTCAGAATCATGTGCTGGTGGTTGTCCGGATCGTAGTTCACGTCGCCGGTGATATCCTTCTTTTCCAGACCGCCGATCCGATGTTGCAGATCGGGCGTGCCCGGTAAGGCCCACGGACGCGCCAGTTCCTCGTTGCGCTTGTAAGGCAGATAGCCCACATGATCCGTCTGGCCGTTGGAATTGGTCTTCGTGGGGTGGGAGACCTCGATCCTGGGTAGATCCTCGATTTTGGGAACGGCCCAGGGTTCCTCGCCGTTGGCGATATAGCCATCCGACAACAGAATGACAGGCGTCATGAAACGAACCGCCAGGCGAGCCGCCTCGATGGCCGTGTCAAAGCAGTCCGACGGCGAACTGGCCGCCAGAACCACGACCGGGCACTCCCCGTTGCGACCGAAGACGGCTTGCAGCAGATCGGCCTGCTCCGTCTTGGTGGGCAGGCCGGTGCTCGGTCCACCCCGTTGCACATTGACGATGACGAGGGGCAATTCCGTCATCACGCCAAGGCCGATCGCCTCGGACTTGAGGGCAAGACCGGGGCCGCTGGTGCCGGTGACCGCGAAGTCTCCCGCATAGGAAGCGCCGATGACCGCGCACATCGCCGCGATCTCGTCCTCCGCCTGAACCGTCTTCACGCCGTAATGCTTATAACGGGAAAGATTATGAAGAATGTCGCTGGCCGGGGTGATGGGATAGCTCCCGTAAAACAGCGGCTTATCCATGAGACGGGCGGCGGTGATCAAACCGAGTGAGGCCGCCTCGTTGCCGGATATGCGTCGATAGGTGCCGGGCGGGAGCGATGCTTTCGAAACGTGAAAGCTGCTTTCAAACAATTCGCACGTCTCGCCGAAGGCATGCCCCGAATGGAGCACCCGCTTGTTCGCATCGGCAACGGTCGGATTCTTCCCGAATTTTTGGTCGATCCATTCGATCGTCGGCTCCAGCGAACGACCGTAGAGCCAGGAAGTCAGCCCTAGGGCGAAAAAGTTTTTGCATCGATCCACCTGCTTCGCCGTCAAACCGGAGTCCTTCAAGGCCTCCTTGGTCAAGCTCGAGATGGGTACGCGATGTACCTTTTGCTGAGTGATGCTGCCGTCGTCAAGCGGGTTTTGCTCATAGCCCGCCTTGCGAAGATCGGTCTTTCCGAAGGAATCCTCATTGACGATGATGACCCCCCCCTCGCGGACGTCCTGGATATTGGCCTTCAAGGCCGCGGGATTGAAGGCGACGAGCGTATCCACCACGTCACCCGGAGTATGCACATCGCAACTGCTGAAATGCACCTGGAACCCGCTCACCCCCGCAAGCGTACCCGCCGGCGCGCGGATTTCCGCCGGGTAGTCGGGAAAGGTACAGATGTCGTTGCCGAAAATCGCCGAGGCGCGGGTGAATTGCGTCCCGGTCAACTGCATGCCGTCGCCGGAGTCACCCGCAAATCGAACCGTGATATCGATTCGATCCTCGATCGGTTTATCCTTCGTCTGTGTCGTCTTCGTCTTCGCCGTTGCCTTCAGTTTTTGTTCAGGCATGTTTCGATTCCGCCCGCTTTCAATTGGATCATCAATTGTGATGGTTGGTCAATGCCATTCGCTGATTGATAATCATTCCCAGTATGTAGGATGGGTCATAGACCCATCTGTTAATCTCACTACTCACCACTCACCACTCGCTACTCACCACTCGCTACTCGCTACTCGCTACTCGCAACTCGCCACTATTCCATAATAGTTCCCGTTGCCGAGGACTTCAGAGTATGTCAATAAGGCACGCGTCGTTTGCCATGTCTCGCGCAGGCCTACGCGCGCCCACACCTACTTCGGCTATCAGGTTGACTGGAATTGATGAAAGAGAATGCACTATTCTGGATTCGGTCGCGGCTTCCCACTTCACTGCTTCCTGAAGCACGCTTGCTTGGAGAGTCCGGAGTCTGCGGTCGCCCCCATCCTCGGTGTTTGCAATCGGCGCGAATCATCCAATTCGGCCGGACGAAACCGCCAGCATACCCCCGTCGCCCTCGGAATACCACCCTCATTCCACCGAAATGCAACTTTTTCAGGACCGTTCGACATCGGCCCTGAAGCGGGTCGATGAACCGAGCCGGGCCAAAAAGGGGACGAACGGTTGCTGAATGAGCCGGAACCCCGCCCACACCAATCCCGATGATTTCCAGACCCTCCAGGCTCAACCATTCGTTTGGGTCCAATATGCCCGGATGCCCAATCCTTTCTCAACAGAAAGGGTGGGCAAAAAGCTCGCCCAAACTGTCGTGTACCCGTGTGCCACTGCCCCAAGCAGTGCAATCCCCATGTGCCACTGGGTCCATAACCTATGAAGCACGCGCGAGCATTCCGCTCCGAAGGAGCGCAGGGTGGGCGATGCCCACCATCCACCTGGCGAGCAAGCATTCCGCTCCGAAAGAGCGCAGGCGCATGGCCACGGGTGGAGCGCAGCGGAACCCGTGGGTGAAGGTG
>JBHHUV010000379.1:0-2769 GCA_046754005.1 Phycisphaerae bacterium
CTTGTTGAAACGATTTCCAGGTTGCGTCATAGGCTTCTCTTCCAGCAGTGGGATCCCAGTCGATGCCTTCGATGGCGAAAGTTCGTAGAGATGGACCTTCCACAACGACACCGACGAATCCATACGCACTCTGCGTTTGCTCAATCGCGCTACGTAGGATGGTGGTGCTCGCCTCCTGCCAGTTGCCATTCTTGAGAAACTGGGCTATCGCATCGGTGATCGTGATGATTGTGGTCAATTGGGTGGTTGTGGTACGGAGTGTCTCCTCCACGCGCCTGCGGACTTCTATCTCGCGCCACAACTGTGTGTTGATTTTCTTGAGTTCGGCGGTGCGCTCCTCTACCCGGATCTCCAATTCGTCGCGTGCCTTTCGCAGCGCATCTTGTGCTTGTTTGCGCTCCGTAGTATCGCGTATCAGGGCACAGAGGAATGAGCGGCCTTTGAATTCCATCCTTTTGACCGTGATTTCGACCGGGAAGACATGCCCGTCTCTCCGGCGGTGATGGGACTCAATCGTAGTGGAACCGCTATCACGGCACGCCTTCCAGAGTTGATCAAACCGCTCTTGAGGATAATCGGGATCGATATCACGCACGGACATTTTCAGGAGTTCATCCAGCGAATAGCCCAGGCTCTTGCACGCCTTCTCATTGACGGAAAAGAACTTGCCGCGCGAATCCATCCAGAAAACCGCATCTGACATGTGGTCGACCGTGAACTGGGTTAACTGCAGGGCATCTTCGGCTCGCTCACGCTGGGCAATCGTTTGTTCCAACTCCTTCGTCCTGTCGCCGAGTTGCTCGATCAGGGACTTCTGACGGCGAAACCCGATGCCGTAGGCCATCATCAATTCCAGGAACAGCGGTGTGACGGCGGCCATCCTATCTGAGCACTGAGGTGCCCCCCCGCCGCAGATTTGCCCGACACTGGCCGTGTGGGCGGCAACCACATCCTCGGGAGGTACGCCGGCCTCGAAAAGGGCATGCCCGAGATCGGAGGCCTCTTGCATTAAGTCTTCGGACGGATGAGTGGCGTAAGAATTGAGAATCCGATCGTATTGTTGTGACCAGTCCTGAATGGGGTGGGGCGCGTCCTGGCTCATGTGGCCACCAATATCAAGGCATCGTCGCGGTCGCCGGCGTATTCGCTCAGAAGACTCTCGGTGTGCGCCTGAAGATAGCCGGCGCCGGGAGTATCCTGGGGTAGAAGGTGGATCCTATCGGTCAGTCCATCTGTGTACAGGAGAAGCGTGTCTCCTAACCGGAAGGGATCCTCTCTCAAGATCACTGGGGCATAGTTTATTCCGAGGATGCCCGGTGTCGAGTGCAGGCGAACTCGCTGCCCGCCGAAGCGCAGATGCAGGCACCCGATATTGCCGATGCCGCCATATCGCAGTCTCTCGGCCGCCGGGTCAATCACGGCCACGCTGAGCGCCAAGCCCCGGGTTTCACACAATGCCTGGTTGGCCTCGGTGAAGAGCCGATCGAGGGGGATACCCCAGTTGGATTCGAAGAATCGCACGGCTTCTACCGCCGCCGCGCGGGCCGGTGGGCCGTGACCCACGCCGTCGGCGACACAACAGATGGTGTCTGACCCGTGGGTCCAGACCGTCGCCACATCCCCACATTCCATTTGCCCCGGTTTAGGGCGAGAGGCGATGGCTACTTGTGCGATTGCCATTTGACGACCCTGACGAGGGTTCCTCTGCCCATTCGAGACTCGATATGAAATTCATCCATCAGACGCCGCACGCCCGGCAGCCCGCCCCCCAGTCCGCCGCCGGTGCTGAAGCCATCACGCATCGCCTCTTCGAGATTGGCAATCCCTGGCCCCTCGTCGGAGACGATGATCTCGAGTCCGAAGGCCTTGACGTCTCGCAGAGGCCGGAAAGTGAGGGTACCCCCGTTCGATGTGTGGAAAAAGAGATTGCCGGCCAATTCGGAGATGGCCGTAAGGAGTGCGGCCTTGTGAATTGAATCGAACCCCATCGTATCGATCAGGTCGGCGGCGGCATGCCGAGCCAGCGGGATGTGATGTTCAGCGGTGACGGAAACATGAACGTCGGCGTTGTTGTTGGATGTGTGACGGGGTTTGTATCGGAGTTCCTCGCTCACGGTACGTGCCTCGTGAGGGTCATCGTCACTCGGGTTCCCCAGCCGACTTTGGATTCAACCTTGAACGTGTGCATCAACCGCTGGGCAGAAGGCATGCCCAGCCCTGAACTCCCGATACTCGAGGTGCCGTCCTGCAGAGCCGCGCTGATGTCGTCGATGCCCGGTCCACGGTCCTCCACCACGATCGAGAGCGTCATGCGATCCGACTGCCGGCTCGATGAGATTGTGCACGTTCCCTCGCCCGCGAACATAAAAACGTTGCGAACGATCTCGGAAACGGCGGTCGCCACGCGGGTCTGATCGACAAGACTGAAACCCATGGATCGGGCCAGTTCACGCACCGCCTGCCGCGCTTCGATCAAATCCTGTTGGACATTAAGCTTGATGACGCGTTCGGACATGCCCCTACTTGGTATCCTTACCGGGCTGATTCCCAATTCGATCGAAGGCCTGCTCGATGTTCAGGGCTGTTTCAACCTGCAACAGATCAAGCCCCATGTCGATGAGCGTCAGGGCGACGTGCGGCCGCATCCCGCACACGATGCTGCTCGAGATCTTCACCGAGCGCGGCGTCGGCACCTTGATTCGCGACAACTAGGCCATCGAGGTGCCACGCGAACCCGCACCCGTCACCGATGCCGCGCCGGCGCTCGAC